>CAYTVM010000008.1:0-15885 GCA_964441685.1 uncultured Atribacterota bacterium
AATACTTTTAAAATACTTCTTTCTCTCTTTAATTTTACGAGGTAAAAATCCCTCAAAAACAAACTTATCGGTTGGCAATCCTGATACGACTAATGCAGTTGTTAGCGCTGAAACACCGGGTACAGGAATTAATTTTATATTATTTTTTAAGGCTAAATTTATCAATACATACCCGGGATCGGAAATTCCTGGCATACCTGCATCAGAAACTAGAGCAATATCCTGACCATTTTTTAATAATTCTACCAGATAGGGGGCTTTTTTCAATTTATTATATTCATAATAGCTGGTAACTTTTGTATTTATCTGGTAATGATCCAATAATTTTTTTGTATGCCTGGTATCTTCAGCTGCAATAAATTTTACCTCTTTTAAAATCTTTATAACCCTTAAAGTAATATCTTCTAAATTTCCTATAGGTGTTCCGCAAATATATAAAGTACCACCATTTTTATTTTGATTCAAGTTACTTATTTATCTCCTTTTTTTTGTTAAAATTAAGGAAAATAGGGTCTTCGATTTTTAATTCTTCTTTTCCACTTTTTATTCCCTCTAATAGCACAAGATTCGCATTTTTTCCCGGCCAGGGATGAATAAATTTAAGAACCTTTGGTTCAAAACCATATTTTTTTAAAGTGATCACTAATCTTATTAGTTTTGCACTTTTATAAATTAAATAAATTCTTCCTTTATCCTTTAGCAAATAAGAACTTACGAAGATTATATCCTCTAAATCACCTTTGATTTCGTGCCGTGCAATTGCTCTACTACTCGAAGGATTAATCTTCCCTTTTCCCAGAGAAATGTAAGGAGGATTACTTACCACAACATCAAATTGCTGATTTTTAAAAATATTTTTAAGCTTTCTGAAATCTTCTTGAATTATAGTTATGCTATTTTGCAATTTATTTAACTCAACGCTTCTTCTGGCCATATCTGCTAAATCTTTTTGTATCTCAATTCCATAAATAGACAATCCTTTTCTTTTACCAAATAAAAGCAGAGGAATGATTCCAGAACCAGTTCCTAAATCAATAATATTTTCAAAGTTTTTAAGTCTAACAAAATTAAGCAATAAGACAGAATCTACCGAAAAACGATATGAGTCCTTTGCTTGAATAATTTTTAGTCCTTTAGCTTCAAGGTCTTCTATTTTTTCATTTTTTTTAAGTTTAATCATGGTTCGCGTATCTCGTATATAGTATATCGTCTATCGTGAGTAAAATATAAGACAAAATACTAATTTAGTATTAGTATAAAGTATCGAGAATACGGTAAAAAAAAGAACTGCCCCGTTAAAGTTTACACTAATTGGTATTGCGGATCGCGTTTATCTCTCTCTCACCCTAATCCTCTCCCTCCAAGGGGAGGAAATGTATTGTATACACGATACCATCTTTTCTCTTCTCTTTATTCTACTTAACTATATACGATATATTCATTCATTTATCATCATTATTTTTAGTGCTTATATTTTTTATTCCAAGTTTTTCCAATTCTTCCTCGGGTATTTTAATTCTTTTCATAATTCCACCATCAGCTTCTAATTCTACTATAACATATTTTTTTAAAACGTTTACCTCTATAACTTTACCTTTACCCTTTTCTGTTTCAATATTTTCTTTCAATCTAGGATACTTTTTTAAACACTCTTTATAGAATTCGGATTCATAAGATAGGCAGCACATTAATCTGCCACAAAGGCCGGACACTTTAGATTGATTCATGGCAATTTTTTGTATTTTTGCCATATTAATATGAATTGGAGTAAACTTTTGAATAAAAGATGCGCAACACACTTCTCGTCCACATATTCCCATACCACCGATCATTTTTGTCCCATCTCTTATTCCAATCTGTCTTAGCTCGATTTTAGTCTTAAAGAGCTTAACTAAATCTTTAACTAGCTCCCTAAAATCTATTCGTTGAGCAGAAATAAAATAGAATATTATCCGGCTTTTATCAAATAAATACTTAGCATACACTAATTTCATTGGTAGGTTATATTTTTTTATCTTCTCTTTACAGATATTTGAAGCATCATCTTCCTCTTGCTTTAATCTTTCGAGTTTTTTAAAATCCTCTTTATTCGCTTTTCTAAGTATATTCTTTAGCGGGGTATCTATTTCATTGGTTTTTATAAATTTAAAAGGAATCACAACTGTGCCAAGGTCTAAACCAATAGAGGTTTTTACTAAACACACATCCCCTTTTTTTAATCGAATCTTACTGTCAACTTTAAAATAATAGATATAATTTGTCTTGTTAAATTTTAAACCAGTTACTTTAGGCAATACTCAACACCTACCATCTTTATATATAATCTTTCTAAAATGAGACACTTATTTACATTTTTCATCAAATATTCTTCCGCCAATTCTATATAATTTAGGATGTCAATCAACATTTTTTGGGAATATAATTGAGATTTCTTACCAAGCACTTCCAATTTATCACAATTGACAATATATTTTTGATTTCCTGTATTTTTAATGATTAAAATATCACGATACCATAATTTTATCGTCTCTAAAGCTTCTTCTATCTTGTCTATTTCCGATATTATTTTTTCAAAAATATCGTAACTATATTTTTCAGGAACCAATATTGATAAGTAGTTTAAAAATGTTTCTCTTCTAATAAAATATTCCTTATCTTCTAATAATTTGAAGGCATTTCCAATACTTCCTTGTGCTAATTTAGAAATTATTTCTGCCTTGTCTTTTTCTAAATTATTCATTTTATTCAATAATAGCTTTTTTATCTTAAGGGAAGTTATTAACCCAAAATTTACTATCTGGCAACGTGAGATTATGGTAGGCAAAATTGGATCTATTTTTGAGCAAATCAGAATAATTATTGCATAATAAGGAGGCTCTTCGATAGTTTTTAGCAAACAATTTGATGCCTCAAGGGACATTTTTTCTGCTTTTTCTATAATATATACTTTTTTTTTAATTTTAAACGGCTTTAGTTCTATATCTTTTCGTATTTCTCTTATTTGTTCAATTTTTATCGTGTCTTTTATTGCTTCAACTATTTTTAAATCTGGGCAATATTGTTTATTAATCTCATTGCATGACTGGCAATTCTCACAAGCTTCAAATTTTTTATTAAGGTTCAAGCAATTTACTGCCTTGGTGAATTCAATCGCAGTAAACTTTTTACCAGTTCCTTCACTCCCAACAAAAATATAAGATGAGGAAATTTTATTCTCTTTCAGAGAATTTGTAAGTATTTTTATTGCTCTTTCTTGTCCAACGATAACATTAAAGGACATAACGACTCTCTTTCTAGCGTATAATAAAGTACTATAGTATCAAGTATCCAGTATCGCGTATCGCGTAAAGATTCCGATATTTTTTACTTTTTAGCACAGGATTATTTTGCTCTAAATTTTAACAACCAAATCTATCGGGGCATATGCAACAGTCCCTATTTTTTTCTATTTTGTTTTTCGCTGTATATTATATACTGATATTGTTACACGTTATCTTCTATTTTACTTTTTACAATTTTAACTATTTCTTCGAATATATCTTCTTTGCTCCTATTGGCATCGATTATTTTTATTCTATCTGTTTCTTTTTGAGATAGTTGGTAATAGCCGTATCTGACTCTTTCTAAAAATAATTTCCCTTCGATAATTTTTTTATTTATAAATTCCTTTTCAAATCGCATTTCATGTGAATTACCGAAAGAAGTTGATCTCCTTAATCCTTCATCTGGATTAATATCTAATATGAAGGTTAAATCAGGGATGGCTTTCTCTGCAACTAAACTATTTAGATGAGCGATAATTTTTACATCTATGCCTCTTCCGTACCCTTGATAAGCAGTAGTAGAATCATAAAAACGGTCAGATACAACTATTTTCCCCTTTTCCAATGCTGGCAAAATAATTAATCTAACATTTTCTGCACGAGAGGCCAAAAATAATAGCATTTCGGTCTTATAATCCATACCATCATATTTTTGGTCTAAAAGAATTTTACGTATTTTATCTCCAATCTTTGTACCCCCCGGTTCTTTAGTATAAATAGAAGGTATTTTTTGTTTGGTTAAAAAATCAAAAAGCATCTTAGCCTGGGTAGTTTTCCCACACCCTTCAAGCCCTTCAAAAGTGATAAATAGTCCTTTTTTCATTATATACTTCTTTAATCCTTTTCAAATTATTAATTAAATTAAATAAAAACCCTCTTTAGTCAATCTTACGGCCTTTAATTATTCTGATTTCTATTATTCTCCATAAGTACTCGGCAAATATCAGTTAGCGTTACTATTCCTACTAATTTTCCATCTCGTAAGACAGGAAGTCTTTGAATTTTATTTCTAATAAGTAGATCTGCTGCTAAAACTTCATTATTATCTTCATCGATAGTAATAATATTTTTTCTCATAAATTCTTCTACTGGACATTGAGAATATTCTTTTAAACTTTTTGATAATTGTATAAATTCGGACAAAATAGAATTGCTATTTATAATTTCTAAATAGTTCGGCAGGGTAGCTCTGATTACCTCGTGTAGAGAAATAAATCCGACAACCTCTTGATCATCATTGACTACCGGAAGCCCGGTAATTTTATGTCTGGATAATATACCCAGTAAATCTACTAATTTACATGTAGCCAAGACACTGGTAACATCCCGAATCATAATATCCTTTATTTTCAATTAGATTAATCCCCTTTTAATATAACTTTATATTCTTCTAACATTAACACATTGAAGACATTTCTCTACTTCTTCCCTTGAGCTAAATTCCTCTTCTTCTTTTAGGGCACTGGCTAAAGCGCAAGCCATAGAGAATTTTATTGCTTCTTCAATACTTTTTCCTTCTTCGGTTAGGGCAATTGCAAATCCCGCAACCAAGGCATCGCCTGCTCCGATTATATTTACGATTTCATGATAGGTAGTCTCTGCAAACCATATTTCTTCTTGAGTAGCAATGATATCTTTTTCATTTTGCAGAGAAACTACACCTATTTCAGCCCCTCTTTGGATAATTTTTTTTGCTGCTTTTATAGCATCTTCTTCTTTATTGATTACGATTCCGAATACTTCGTTAATTTCTCTAAGGTCAGGTTTAGCTAAAAAAGGTCCTTCATCCAAACCTTTTAGAAATTGTTCTCCAGAAGCATTTAATATAGTTTTCACTTGTCTTTTCTTGGCAATAGAAATTAAATCACCATATATGTTTACAGGAACCCCTCGAGGCAAGCTTCCAGAAAGTGTAACTGCACTGCTTTGAGACATAACCCGATAAAATATTGATTTTAGCATCTCTAAGTCATATTCTGTAACCTTAGGTCCTGGTTCGCTAAGCAAGGTGTGTTCTCCCATTTTTATATCTGAAATAATCGTATTACTTCTGGTCTTTTCTTCAATATGCCAAAAATTTGTAGTTATGCCTAGCCCTCTTAGTTCTTCTTCTATCATCCTCCCTCTGCCGCCTCCTAAAAATCCGATGGCGATAGTTTCTCTGTCATATCCCCTAACCGCTTTGGATACATTTATTCCTTTACCTCCAGAAGTTGTACGAGCATTTAAAACTTTGTTGTAATGATTTATTTTAAGGTTGCTAATCTCTAAAGTCACATCTATCGCAGGGTTTAAGGTAACGGTACATATCATAATCTAATCCCTTCCTTTTATCATTCCAAATAGTTTTGACATTTTTAAAATTATAGCTTAATTAATTGGATTTATCAATCTTTACAAAAGAAAGTATCAAGTATATAGTATCGAGTATCGAGTAAAAACAAAGAAAAGCACCGTAGGAAAAAGGAGATAGGAAAACAAATAAAATATTTTGAATTTTAAATTATGGTTTTTATCTTAATCTAAATAATATTTATATATTGTATGGAATTCTTGTATTATATGCTAAAAGTTATACTCAAATTCAACTCGATACGCAATACTAAATTAAAACTATACGCTCCACGCTATCAAGGCGTATTCAATAGGTCCCTACTTTTTTCTCTTTTATTTTTTTTACTATATACTATATACTCGATACTCGATACTATTCTATAGAGGGTTTAAATAATTTAATTAAAATCATTCCGCAAATAAACCCACCAATATGGGCAAACCAGGCTACTCCGCCTTCCCCTGTTTTAACTGCTAATGAAGAAATCCCATATAGAAATTGGTATATTATCCAAAAACTCAAGACTACTAGCGCTGGAATTTTAATTAATCTGATAAAAAAAACAAAAATAATCACGGTAGTTACTTTAGCTCGAGGATAAAGCAATAAGTATGCACCCAACACTCCTGCTATTGCTCCACTAGCTCCCACCATTGGTACTTTAGAATTAGGATTAAATAATATTTGTGTAAAAGCAGCAGCTACTCCGCAAAGAAGATAAAAAATTACATATTTTTTTCTACCCAGATAATCCTCTACATTATTTCCAAATATCCATAAAAAGAGCATATTTCCCAATAAGTGAACAATGCTGCCATGCATAAACATTGAGGAAAATATAGTTAAATAAATAGGTGACGGACCTGAAGGAAAAAGATCGATATGATGAGTAATTTCAAAAGGAAGCAATCCCATTGAATGGATAAACTCAGTGAACGTTTCACCTAAGGATACTTGATATACATACACTATTGAATTTAATGCAATTAATATTACTGTTATTAAAGGAAATTTTTTTGTTGGAACATCATCCCAAATGGGAAACATAGAGATATCACATCCTCGATTAGTGGTTAGTTAGTATTTGGTATATAGTATATCGTATTTGGTAAAGAAATAGAAGTAAGAAGAAAAGTTAATTAGCATCTCGTGAATCGTATCTCGTACAAACTAGCGCATAGCGTTTAGCGTAGAGAAATAAGTATTTAGTATTTGGTATATAGTATTTAGTAAAGGAAATAAAAAGATAAAGAGACAAAAGGAATCAGAAGATAGAATCCGATTCTTTTTATCTCTTTATCTAAAAACTATAAACCGATAACTGAAAACCGATTTCTTTCGCTCAATACTCGATACTGGATACTCGATACTAGCTTGCTATACGCTAAAAAGATTTTAATTTATTTTGTTTTAAATTCATCAGGCCCTTGATCGATTAAATTAAAACTATATAGTATTTTTTTAATGATTCTTTCAGAAGCTTTTCCGTCTCCATAAGGGTTAATACTCTTTGACATTTTTTTATATATATCTCTATTATTTAATAATGTTTCAACCTCGCTATAAACTCTTTCTTTGTTGGTTCCGATCAATTTTACTACGCCTGCTTCTACTGCCTCTGGCCTTTCTGTTTCATCCCGTAAAACCAATACCGGCTTTCCCAAGGAAGGACTTTCCTCTTGTATTCCGCCAGAGTCTGTAAGTATAATATATGATTTAGACATTAAGTTAATCATATCGTCATAATCTAAAGTATCGAGAAGTAGAATATCTTCTTTATTTTGCAAGACTTCCATAACATTCTTTCTTATTTCAGGGTTTTTATGCAGAGGGAAAATTACAGATACATCAGAATGCTCGTCGATTATTTTATTTATCGCTTGGCAAGCTTCCCTTAATGGTGCTCCCCAATTCTCTCTTCTATGCATGGTCATTAAAATTATTTTTTTCTTAAATATCTTTTTATATTTTAGCAGGGGTTCTCTAAATGTATAATTCTCCTTAATCATTAAAAACATAGAATCTATTACTGTATTTCCACAGATAAAAATATCTTCCCTTTTTACTCTTTCATAAAGCAAATTTTCACATGATTGGGTAGTGGGAGTAAAATGGAGATCAGTCAGCACACTGGTTAAATGCCTATTTACCTCTTCAGGAAAAGGATAATATTTATTGTGAGTCCTAAGCCCGGCTTCTATATGACCTATTTTTATTTTTTGATAAAAAGCAGCTAAAGCCCCAGCAAAGGTAGTGGTAGTATCACCCTGCACTAAAACAATAGAGGGTCTTTCTTTTTTTAATACTTTTTCGATACCCAAAAGACTGCTGTTAGTAATATTTGATAAAGATTGATTTTGTTCCATTATATTTAAATCGTAATCAGGGATAATTTGAAAAATGTCTAGCATCTGATCCAGCATTTCACGATGTTGGCCAGACACTATAATTCTGTAATCTATGAGATGGGGATATTTTTTTATTTCTGAAAATATAGGAAACATTTTTATGGTTTCGGGGCGAGTTCCAAAAACCATTGCAATTTTTATTTTATTCATATTGATTCTCAACTACTCCTGCTTCTTTTAGCATCTTTCGCGCTAATTCATCAGGATATTTTTCTTTATAAATAATCTTCTTTATTCCTGAATTTATAATCATCTTAGCACAAGTAACGCAAGGCTGAGTAGTACAATATAATATACTGCCTTTTATACTTAAGCCATGTAACGCAGCCTGTACAATAGCATTTTGTTCAGCATGTAATCCCCTGCATAGTTCTTGCCTTTCTCCTGAAGCAACTTTTTTTATTTCTCTTAAACATCCTATTTCCAAACAATGAGGTAGACCCCTGGGTGCACCATTATACCCAGTAGTAAGTATTCGTTTATCTTGTACGATTACTGCTCCAACTTTTCTTCTTAAGCAGGTGGAACGCCTGGAGACTAATTCAGTGATTTCCATAAAATATTCATCCCAGGTTGGACGGTTCATAAATTACAATCTCCTTTAAAAATTTTAGCGTATAGCGTACAGCAAGCTAGTATCGAGTATCCAGTATTGAGTAAAGATTCCGTAATTTTTTACCCTTTTAGCTTAGACTCACCTTATTTTGAATTCTATCTACCGAATTCTAAATTTCTTACTAAATACTATATAACTTAAATACAAATTTGGTTTCTGGATTCAATTTTATTTACAAAATACGATTTATGAGATACGAGATACGAGTTATTCTCTACGCTACACGCTATTCGCTAGTTTCCACGAGATACTAAATACGGAATACGGAATTACTTTGTGCCGAATAATCTATCCCCAGCATCACCTAAACCCGGAACTATATATCCATGTGAATTTAATCTTTCATCAACAGCTGCCGTGTATATCTTTACATCCGGGTGGAATTTTTGTACCATATCTATACCTTTCTGAGCTGCAATTATGCACATAAACTTTATATCTACCGTGCCACATTTTTTGATATAATCTATGCAAGCAATAGCTGTACCTCCGGTTGCTAACATTGGGTCAACAATAATAACTTTTCTATTTTTAATGTCAGATGGCAATTTAGCATAGTATTCTACAGGTTCTAAAGTATCGGGATCACGATACAAACCAAGATGCCCTACTTTTGCAGGAGGAATAAGTTTTAATATTCCATCCACCATACCTAAACCCGCTCTTAAAATAGTTACAATAGCAACGTTTTTACCAGAAATTATTTTACCTTTAGTCTTTGAAATGGGAGTTTCAATTTCAATTTCCCTTAATTCTATTTCCCTGGTTGCTTCATAAGCAATTAAATTAGAAAGCTCGTCTACTAATTCTCTAAATTCTTTCATTTGAGTATTTTTATCTCTTAACAAAGTTAATTTGTGTTGTATTAATGGGTGGTCTAAAATGATTACTTCTGGCAATGACTTTTCCTCCTTGTTTTTAATATAGCGTATAGCGTTTAGAGTATTTAACGAAAAGCTAAAAAATTAAAAATATTTCATATAACAAATAATATATTAATGATATGTAGGTGTCGAATTTATTAGACCTGTGTTATATTCTTAGTTCCTCTGGTGGGCACGATGCATCGTGCCTCAACAAATTACTCATTGCATATTACTTTTTACTGTATTCTATGAGTTCTCTATATTTCTTTTTTATTATATCTCCTTCTTCTTTCTTTACTATACGCTATAATGATTTATTTATAAATTTTAACTTCTTCTTGTTTTATTTTATTTAAACGATTAATATGCCTTTCTTCATGACTAAAGTTAGTGTTTAACCAAACTCTTACAATTGTTTTAGCCAATCCTGATCCAATGTCTCTGCCCCCCAGAACCAAGACATTTGAATCATTATGCTCCCTGGAACATCGCGCAGTGAATTCGTTGTGGCAAAGTGATGCTCTTATACCTTCAATTTTATTTGCAACAATAGACATGCCAATCCCGGTTCCACAAATTAAGATTCCTTTGTTACATCTTCCACTTTTTACTTCTAACGCAACTTTAAACCCAATATCAGGATAATCTATAGATTTCTCACTTTGACAACCAAAATCTATATATTCTACATTCTGTTCTTTTAAATATTCTTTCAAATTTTCTTTTAACTGATAACCGCCATGATCACTTCCTAAAGCTATTTTCATCTTATATTTCCCCACTATATTTATTATTTAACTTAATAATTTTATCAATTATCTTCTCCAGGTTAATTCTTAATTCCGTAGCTACAGCTTGATAAAAGTATAGTGGCCTATTAATGGGGTCCACTATTTCATCATTCTCATCCACACTTTGATTATTTTTTAATTCACCTTTCTGGGCATATTTTTTAACAAGAAAAACTTTATTTTGAACAAAAGGAAATTTTCTTAGAATATATTCTTCATGTCTATAAGACATAACCAAAATTAGATCTGCTTTTTTTACTAAATCTTCTTGTAATTGAAGAGCTTTATATTGAGAAATATCTACACCTTGTTCGGATGCAGCTGAAATTGCTTCTGGAGTAGGACTCATACCGGGAATAGCAGAAATTCCGGCAGATAGGATACAATAACTATTCTTATTTATTTCTTTTGCCTTTAATAATTTTTTAAACAAACCTTCCGCTATAGCACTACGGCAAGTATTTCCGGTACATACAAATAAAACGGTTTTGATCATTTTATTAAAACTCCATATTTTGGTACGTATCTCGTATCTCGTGAATCGTATCTCGCCAGAAAAACAAGATACGAATTTTATTTTTTGTATGCTATCACTACTCTCTCTATGCCTAAATAATCTTTAATAATTTCTATATTTTGATTAAATTTTTCCTCTTTAATAATTAACTCTTTAACTAATTTCGACTGATTGAAACCAACTTCTAATGCTATAAAACCATTCTTTTTTAAGTATTGAGTACTTTTCTTTATGATTTTCCTATAATAATCTAAACCATCAACTCCTCCAAATAAAGAAATTTTAGGTTCATTATCTTTTACTTCGGGAGGCAATGATTTAAAATCATTAAAATCTATATAGGGAGGATTCGAGATAATTGCCTCTAAACTACATTTTTCTATTTTATTTTTAAAGGGTTCAAATAAGTTTCCATAAAGAAATATTATTTTCCCTTTACAATCATGGTTTTGTGCATTTTTTAGAGCCACTTGTAAAGATTTTTTAGATATATCGGTAGCATAAATAGTGATATTATCTATGAATTTGGCAATACTTATGGCAATTACACCTGTACCAGTGCCTAAATCTGCTATATTTAAATTATCGGAATATTGATAGTTTTTTAGTTTTTTAATAGCTTCTTCTACCAAAATCTCCGTCTCGGGTCGGGGGATTAAAACTCCCTTTTCTACTAAAAAATCCATCCCCATAAATTCTTGGTGTTTAGTAATATACTGAAGAGGAACCTTATCTATCCTTTTTTGAATATTATTTTCTAATTTTGTTTTCTCTATATCTGTTAATTCTCGATCATAACTTAAGCATATCTCACTTCTAGACATTTTTAAAAAATAACTTAAAAGAATTTCCGCTTCTCTTTCTGAATTTACTATTCCCTTATTTTTAAATATTTTGCTAATATTTTTTAAGGCTTGCCTTACAGTTTGAAATTGATACCTATTTTCCAACATTATTTCATATTTCACTGCTCTGTTTTAATTTTTCTGAAAGATTCACCACTAAATCGTTTAAATTTCCTTCTAATACTTCTTCCAAATTATGTAAATTTAGACCAATGCGATGATCGGTAATTCTATTTTGAGGAAAATTATAAGTTCTAATTCTTTCGCTCCTATCTCCTGTACCCACCTGGTTTTTTCTCTTTAGAGCAAGCTCATCATGTTTTTCCCTTTCTATTTTATCTAAAAGCCTGGCTCTTAATACCATCAATGCCTTCGTTTTATTCTTAAATTGAGATTTCTCATCCTGACAGGAGACTACCATTCCAGTGGGAAGATGAGTAATCCTTATCGCTGAATCCGTAGTATTGACACTTTGCCCTCCATGTCCTGTGGAATGAAAAGTATCAATTCTTAAATCATTAGGATTAATAGTAACTTCAACCTCTTCTGCTTCAGGAAGTATGGCTACTGTAACAGTAGAAGTATGAATTCTTCCGTTTGATTCGGTTACAGGAACACGCTGGACCCGATGTACTCCACTCTCGTATTTTAGTTTTCCATATACTTCTTTTCCCGCAACATTGAATATTATCTCTTTAAATCCACCGCTACCGGTAGGACTAGAACTCATTACTTCAGTTTTCCATCCATTATTTTCGGCAAATCGAGAATACATTCTAAAAAGATCACTGGCAAAAAGCGCAGCTTCATCTCCACCGGCACCTGCCCTTATTTCTACTATTATATCTTTTTTATCATAAGGATCTTTTGGGAACATAATTTCTTTTAATTCTATTTCCAAATTAGAATTTTTTTCTTTTAATTCTATTAATTCTTCACTAATTAATTTTTTAAATTCTATGTCTCTCTCTTCTGAAAATAATTTTGAGTTTTCTTCGATCTCTTTTATTATATTCTTGTATTCTTTGTATTTTAAAACTGCTTTGGAAATATCAGAGTGCATCTTTGCGCATTCCTGAAACTTAGATTGATTAGTAATAATTTTTGGGTCAGAAAGATTTTTATTTAATTCTTCATATTTTTTTTCTAATTCTTCTAATTTTTTAAACATTATTTACCACTTCATATTTTTTAATTTTTGTTTTCTTCGGGTAAAACACCTTTTAATGCTTTTATAGCCACCTCAATCTGGTCGTCATCAGGTTCATTGGTCGTCAATTTTTGGAACCATAATCCTGGCGTTACTGCCCATTTTATAAAAGTTTTATTCATATTTTTTGCTGATAGTTTTAAGATTTCATAAGACAGGCCAGCTATTATGGGAATGATAGAAATCCTATAGGCTATCCTCAAAAGCAAAGTTTGCTTCCCTAATAAAGAAAATATTAAAATACTCATAACCAAAACAATAAAAATAAAACTTGTGCCACATCGAGGGTGTAAAGTACTATGTGTTTTTGCATTATTGACGTTGAGTTCTTCGCCTGCCTCATAAGTATATATTACCTTGTGTTCTGCTCCATGATATTCAAATACTCTTCTTATATCTTTTATTTTTGAGATAAAAAAAAGATAAGCTATAAATATACTAATTCTTAATAATCCTTCAAATAAATTATAAATAATTATATTAGATAGATATATATCTAAATATCGAGCTATTGTGGTGGGAAGAGCTATAAAAAACACTATAAATAACGCAAAAGCAATTATAATTGTAAAAAACATTTCTACGCCATTTATTCTCTCTTCTTCACCAGTTGCTTGTTCTGCAGAATAAGTTAAAGCCTTCAAGCCAAGCACCAAAGACTCGATTAAATTAATGACCCCTCTAAAAATGGGCCATTTAAGAAATTTCATCTTATCAGACAATGTCTTTAATTGACCTATTTTTAAAATTATTTCTTTATCTGGTTTACGAACAGCAATGGCATATTTTAAAGGAGATCTCATCATTACTCCTTCAATGACCGCTTGACCTCCGTAATTACAATCTTTATCTTTCATTATTATTCGTTTACTCCTTCTCTTTATTTTTATGCCAGGGTTTGCCACAGGATAACTCCCCTTCGGGACAAGGTCCTAAAATACAAGGGGGACCTGCATTTTCAAATATAGTGGGCGCAATGCGCCTTACTTCTTTTAACATATTTATAGCCACTTCTCTAATTTCCCATTGGGCTCTATTACAACATCTTAATTTAAAAATATGCAGTAATTCGCGAGCATTTGCTGTGACTATTATTTTAGTTGCAACCGCCTGGGGCAAAATATATCTTGCATCCTCTGCCTTTATGTTATGTTCTAATAACAGTTGATAAATTCCATCTAATTTATTTACTGTATCTATAAATATTTTGGTTAACTTTTCATCCTTCTCAACAGATTTTGGAATAATATAAGAAAAATCCTCTTTGTTTATTTTAACATATCTTTGGCTTTGCTGAGAAAAAGAGACGAGCCGATGTCTTACTAATTGATGAGAAGTAACCCTGGATATCCCCTCTATGGCAAAAGTAAAAGTAGCATGCTCTAAAACAGAATAATGTCCTAATGCTATTATTTTTTTAATTAATTTTATTATTGATTCATTGCTAAGTCTTTCTCTTAATTCTTCTATCCCTAATGCAGAATAACATAATCTTGCTGAATGAGCTACTATTTTTTCGGGATCTTTCGTGTAATTTATTAACATAACTTTCATAAAATTAACCTCTCGCAACTCGTATCTCGTATCTCGTGAATCTTATCTCGTGAGGAAGTCAGAATTCAGTAACTAGAATTTAGAATAAAAGTAAGTCTAAGTTAAAAAGGTAAAAATTGTAGAATCTTTACTCGATACTGGATACGCTATACTGGATACTAAATGTCTATATGCTATACGCTATTTATTCCTTCGGTACCACATGACATTTCCGACATCTTGCCTCATAACTTTCTTTTGCTCCAATTAATATGGTTGGGTCGCTATATTTTGCCGGCTGACCATTTACTAATCTTTGAGTCCTTGAAGCGGTATTACCACAAATCATGCATATTGCTTGTAGTTTATCCACATATTCTGCTATTGCAAGTAATTTAGGTATTGGGCCAAATGGTTCCCCCCTAAAATCCTGGTCTAAGCCAGCGACGATTACCCTTCTTCCTTGATCGGCAAATTTTTGGCAAATAGATACAATATCGTGGTCGTAAAATTGAGCTTCATCAATCGCAATAACCTCAGTGTCTGGTTCAACTGTTTCCAAAATTTCTTTTGATTTAACCACATTTATTGCTTCAACTTTGGTACCATTATGTGAGGAAATATGCTGAACGCCATATCTATCATCAATAGTGGGTTTAAATACCTGAACTTTTTTTTTGGCAATTTGAACTCTACGAACTCTTCTTATTAACTCTTCACTCTTCCCGCTAAACATACTCCCACATATAACTTCAATCCAACCAGTATTTTTATCTTCACGCATTTTACCTCTCCTTTACACCATTAAATCAGTCAATAGTGAATAGTGATCAGTAAGTATTTTAATACTCAAAACTTTTTTCACATACAGTATTGCTTTTTAAAGTAGCAAATTCCTCTACAATTAATAAAATATAAAAAACAGAGCTTTTGTAAAGCTCTGTTTTTTATATTTAGATAGATTCGTCATTTTTATTACAAATGTTCTCAAATAATATCTCTACTTCTTTCATACTTTTATTCTTGCAATCATTCATTAAAAATATTATTATTTATTTTTAATGATATATTTATTTTTGAAATCATTTAAATATTTCCGTAATTGTTATTTAATTATTCACCGCTATCTTCATCATTTTTTAAATTATACTTTTTATTAAATCTCTCAACTCTTCCCGCAGTATCAATTATCTTTTGTTTACCGGTAAAAAAGGGGTGACAGACAGAACATATTTCCACTTTCATATTCTTTTTAGTAGAACCGGTTTCAAAAGTATTGCCGCAAGCACAACTTATTGTTGCTTTCTCGTATTTTGGATGTATATCTTTTTTCATTTTTCCCTTCCTTTAATTTCCTTTTATTTATACTTAATAGATTAAAAAATCTAAAGAATTATAACATATTATTGTTTTAAGGTCAAAGTTTAAAATAGTATCGAGT
>CAYTVM010000009.1:0-15543 GCA_964441685.1 uncultured Atribacterota bacterium
GAGAAAAAATGGTAGATTTTTTTGCTTGAAAGTTCTTTTTAAACTTGCACGTGCTTGAAAAATTCGCTTATTTTTCAGATGTGATCTAATGTTAAGAAATGATTAAAGAACAAAAAAATTTAACAGGAGGTGAACTAAGGTATGATAGATAGAGAGTATGTCTATCTATCCGATAGGTTATCCACAATTTTCTGTGGATGGTAAGAGAAGAAAGAACCAAAAAAGAAACGACTATTACCACTATCACTTATCACTTCTTTTACTCCTCTCTATTTTAATATACCCCAGAAAATGAAAATGAAAAAGATAATTTTTGTAACACTTTTATTGGTTATTGTTTTAGCAAGTTCAGTAGCTGCTGCACCCATCAGGTGGAGACTTCAATCATATGCCGGTCCTGCCCTCAATCAATATGTCTGTAAAAACGCAATAGATGAGTTTAATATTGCAGCGAACGGAGAGATGTTCATCGAAGTGTATACCGCTGATCAGCTAGTGCCTCATGGTGAGCTATTCAGGGCGTTGCAGGAGGGAACAGTTGACGCAGTGGTTAGTGACGATGACTCAATGGCCGCTCCTGTAGATGTATCTGTATTTGCAGCTTATTTCCCTTTGGCTGTACGCTACGGAATAGATGTGAATGCGCTGTGGAATTGGTATGGGCTGAACGAAATTTGGAAGGAAGCCTATGATGAGATAGAAGGTGTCACCTGGCTAAGCGAGGGTAGTTGGGATCCGTGCAATTTTGCCACTACCAGACCCATCAATCACATGGAAGACCTTAAGGGATTGAGAATGTATATGTTCCCGACCGGGGGCGATTTTATGACACAATTCGGTGTTGTTCCGACAGTCCTTCCCTATGAGGACGTTGAGATGGCCATTCAAACGGGCATGTTAGACGGCGTTTGCTGGTCCGGTATCACCGAGGATTATACTGTCGGATGGGCTGATGTTTGCGATTATTATCTGACCAATCCTATATCTGGAGGCTGGGCAGGCGGTTGGTTTGTTAACACCGAGGCATGGGAGAAAGTGCCTCCTCATTTACAACAGTTATTCCTACTGGCAATAGACAAATCGCACTACTATCGACTACATTGGTACTGGGCTGGTGAAGCTCGCTACCGAACACAGGGAACTAAGATGAAACTTACCACCATCCCTGCCGATGAGTGGAAGGTAGTGGAAGATGCGGCCTTAATATACTGGGATGAGGTTGCTAAAAGAAGCCCCAGATGTGCCAAAGTGGTAGAGATACTCAAAGAATACGAAAAGACCATGCAAGCAGCTGGCGCTCCCTACCGATACTAATGAACTGGGTAATATTATAATAATTTAGGTTAATATAGAGGTTTCCCTTTTATATCTGACTCTACGTCAAGACTAGGGAAAAGTTAAGGGAGGGAAACCTCTAAAATTTTGCTTAATAGATAGGGGAAATTAATATGTTTAAAGCTGCAAAAATCTACGTCCGATATATGGATGCAATCAGCCGGGCAGTAGGCTCAGTTGTAAAATTTATGATTTTTGGAATGATAGCCATTTTACTTTATGAGACTGTATCCAGGACCATCTTTAACCGCCCGCATATATGGTCAGTGGAGAGTGCGCAGTTTGTTATGGCCGCCTATTACTTGCTTGGAGGTGGATACTCCTTGCTTATTGGGAGCCATGTTAGAATGGATCTTTTATACGATCGTTGGTCTGCGAAGAAAAAAGCTGTTGTCGATGTTATCACCTTTTTTATCGCTCTCCTATACCTTGTGGTACTCACCTACGGTGGTTGGCAAGGCATTCTATATGCCATTAAATATAAGCAGGTGACTTATTCTGCATGGGCACCACAGGTGGCTCCCATCAAGATTATTATGCAGATAGGAATCGTTATGATGCTCTTACAGCTAATAGCCGAGTTTATCAAGGACCTGGCGATCATTAGAGGGGAGAATATATATGAGTAATTTTGCGATTATGGCTATTCTTATGTTCTCTTCGATGATTGTCATGCTTCTCACCGGGCGACATATCTTTGCCGTTATTGGTGGTGTATCCGCTATTTTCTCTCTACTCTTGTGGGGGAAGGGTGGTGTGGGGATGTCTTACCATGCAACCTTTCAGCTGCTGGTTTGGTATCCGCTCCTAACCCTGCCAATATTCATCTATATCGGGTATATGTTTTCCAAATCAGGCATAGCGGATGATCTATATGAAATGATACATGTCTGGATGGGACCAGTCAGGGGTGGTTTAGCTATCGGAACCATTCTTCTGATGTCCATCATATCCGCTATAAACGGATTAAGTGTAGCAGGCATGGCTGTTGGAAGTACGATCGCTTTACCGGAAATGCTTAAGCGAAAATATGACAAACAAATGATAACCGGTGTAATCCAGGCTGGTAGTTCCCTGGGCATCATGATACCGCCCAGTGTAGTTCTGGTTCTTTACGGAATGATAGCCAGGCAACCGGTTGGACAGTTGTGGATGGCCGGTTTTTTACCTGGCTTCCTGCTGGCAGGCTTGTTTATCATCTATATTTTTATTAGATGCCTGATTCAGCCAGAGATGGGGCCAGCGTTGTCCCCGGAAGAGCGTAATATTCCTTTTATACAGAAAATTAAGCTGCTCCAGGCGGGGGTAGTTCCTATATTAATTATTTTTATGATGTCCGGATTGTTCTTCTTGGGGATAACCAGTCTAGTCGAGAGTGCAGCCGTAGGTGCAACAGTAATTACCATTGCCGCTCTTCTCAAACGGCGGTTAAACTGGGAGATAATGAATGAAGTACTGCGTGAGACTCTGAGTGTTAGCTGCATGTTTATGTGGATTATTCTTGCAGCACTTTCCTTTGGTGCCATCTTTGATGGTCTTGGCGCTGTACATGCGATAGAGGAACTATTTCTCAGATATGGGTTTGGCAGATGGGGAATAATGATTATGATGCAGCTTTCCTACCTCTTAATGGGTATGTTTCTGGACGATACAGCCATGCTTATCATTGTTGCTCCTCTTTATGTTCCCCTGGTGATCAAGCTGGGTTTTAATCCGATTTGGTATGGTATTCTCTATACGATAACCTGCCAGATAGCTTACCTGACGCCTCCTTTTGGGTATAACCTGTTTCTGATGAGGGCGATGGCTCCCAAAGAGATAACACTGGGAGATATCTACCGTTCGGTAATCCCTTTTGTGCTGATTATGATTCTTGGGTTGGCTATCATAATGGCATTTCCCCAAATTGCCTTATTCTTACCCAATTTATATTTCGGGAAATGAAGCTAGAAAATGATGATTCAAGAAGAGACCGTTGTACGTGCGGCCAAGTTTAGTCTGTGATAGTTATCTAGTGGAAACCATAACTTGCTCTCCGCCAAGGCAAGGAGAGCAAGGCTTCCCCGGGGTCAAAGAGACAAACATGTTACATTATGATATTACAGGGCAACCCGGGAGGTCTTGCTAACTCTTCTAAAACGGAGTATGATAAATAACCGATAAAAATTGAATGGTTAAGTTGTGCAGAAAAAGCCTGAATAAATAAATATTAATATTTAAATTAAAAGGAGTTTGAGTGATGAAGAAAATTGAAGATTACTTTGTGCCCTGGCTTAAAGATATAAAGATGTATATTTCTCCCCATATTGAATTAGCCTGGAAGGAACCGAAGCTACACCGGATGATGTCCAATGAAAATCCCAATGAACCTTCTGAGAAGGTGTTGGAAGCGATTAATAAATACGCAAAAATGGCTAACCGATACTCCGATCAGGGTCTGGTGGTGCGTGGCAAGATTGCTGAGTTAAATAATCTATCCGGCCCCGAGAATGTAATGATTGGTAATGGAACCAGTGAAGTTTACGATATGATGTGGCGAAGTTTCTTGCAACCCGGAGATGAGGTAATTCAGCATATTCCCTGTTTTGGTATTTATAAATTACGTTGTGCCGTTGTAGGGGGAAAGTTGATATCGGTGCCTATGATATACAAAGATAATGAATTACTCTTTGATGCGGATGCGGTTATTAAGGCGGTAACCCCCAAGACTAAGGTCATTGTTATTACTAATCCTAATAATCCAACCGGTAATTTTATGGACGAAAAGGATTTTAGAAGAATCGCTGATTTGGGTATACCCTTTGTAGTAGATGAAGCTTATATAGAATATGCCGGATATGAAAAATCGATGGTAAAGCTAATTAAGGATTATAAAAATGTTCTGGTCACCAGAACCCTCTCCAAAGCTTATGGTCTTGCAGGTTTGAGGTTTGGATATATGTTGGGGAACAAAGATGTCGTAGCACAGATTTCTGCTACCCTTATTCCCTGGAATGTTGGTACCATACCTATGTGGGCTGCTTTAGCTGCTTTGGAGGATGTCGAAGCTTTAGAAAAGCGAGTAAAATTCAACAATGAACAAGTTAAATATATCGAGAAGGAGTTAGCTGCTATTCCAGGTATGACCGTTTTTCATTCTTATGGTAATTACATACTTCTCGATGCCAAAGGGACCGGCAAAACCGGTGATGAAATAGTAGCCTATGCCCAAGAAAAGGGTCTAATTTTGAGACCGCAAAGTAAAATGTATGGTAGTGACGGTTTCTTTAGAATTACTATCGGGACCGAAGAAGAAAACAAGATGATGGTTGAGGCGGTAAAAGAATTTTGTGCGAAATAATCATATTTTCTGTAATGGATAGCAACCAAAAACTTCTATTGAATTCAAACGTAGAGTTTTGGAATAGATTAAAAAATAGCATTAACTATTAGGGAATAGGTTTGCTCTTGGTAAAGTATTAGTGGGCTAAATATCTTAATAGTTCTACGACTAGTACTTTACCATTTATTAATACCAGAATTTATGCTAAAATATAAAAAAATATACCAAAAAAGACCTAAATTAAAAAAAGAGTATCCTGAAAAGATTATAGGGTAAAAGATAAATGGAGGTGAAATCAAATTCAGATTACTCAATTACTTGCTTAAGATAGAGGTAAGGATTTTCAAGGTAAAGGCGAAGAATAAAATTGGATGTGTTAAAAACCTTACAAAACTAAGTTTTCGGAGTTTTCTGGAAGCACTATTTAATAGTGAATGGAGGTGATGAATCAATTTTTTTTAGCTCGGGCAGAGAATATTTCTGCCTGTAAATTCAAAATTTTTAAGGAGGGAAAAATGAAAACTAAAAGATTAACCTTAATAATGATACTGGTTGCATTTAGTGTCCTATTTATTTTTACCAGCGGATGGACAGCTGGGAACGAAGTAGTTGTTTATACTGCTCTGGAGGAAGATGAGAGTGCTGATTATTTTGATCTTGCAGCAAAAGAATTGCCTGACCTAAATATCAAATGGATAAGATATTCCACCGGCGAGCTCATGGCTAAAGTTCTTGCCGAAAAAGACAATCCTCAGTGTGATGTTATTTATGGTACTGCTGTTACTGAACTTGCACGGGTTAAGGATATTTTGGTGCCCTACAAACCCAAAGATATCGACAAAGTGGGTGAAGCATATAAGGATCCTGACGGTTACTGGACAGCTATTGATATGTATGTAGCTGCTTTCTGTGTTAACACTGATCAGTTGGCCAAAAAGGGTCTTACCATGCCGACAAGCTGGGCTGATCTTGCAAAACCGGAATATAAAGGCGAAATTATTATGCCTAATCCGGCAAGTTCCGGAACCGGATACCTGCAGGTTACCTCTCTGCTGTTAATGGGTGGTATTAAAGAGGGCAAGGAAGACGGCTGGAATTATTTGAAAGAACTGGATAAAAACATCGTAGAATATACCAATTCCGGTTCAGCTCCTGCTAAGCTGGCATCAACAGGAGAAGTTACCATTGGCGTATCATTCGGGTATCGCGTAGCCAAACAAATAAGTGATGGTTATCCCGTGAAAATGGTTTTCCCGGCAGAGGGAGCTGGTTACGAACTGGAAGCCAATGCTCTGCTCAAAGGGGCGAAAAATCCTGAAGCAGCAAAGATGTTCCTTGACTGGGCAATCACCGAAAACGCTATGAAAGCCTATTCTAAATACAAAATAATGGTTACACGAGAAGATATTACTTCTGAGTGTACATTACCTCTACCCAAACCCGAAGATGTAAAATTGGCTGAAATGGATTTTGATTGGAGTGCAACTAATAAAACACAACTTATGGAAAAATGGAATGCCCTGTTTGTGGCCAAAACAACACCCCTTTAATTATTGTTATAATTGACAAAATAGAGATAGGGCAATAAATGCCCTATCTCTAAATATTTATTAAAAGGAAATTTAGATGACAAAAAATCTTATTCTTGAAGGTATCGCTAAAAAATATAGCGGGAAATATGCAGTAAAGGATATGAATCTGGAAATTAAAGAAGGGGAGCTTTTAACCCTTCTCGGTCCGTCTGGCTGCGGTAAAACAACTACTTTAAGAATGATTGCAGGTTTCGAAAGGCCTGATGCAGGCAAATTAATCTACAATGATAAAGTCATTAATGACCTGATTCCCCAGAGAAGGAACTTTGGGATAGTTTTTCAGTCTTATGCACTTTTCCCCCATATGAAAGTAAAGGAAAACATTGCTTTCGGTCTGGAAATGCATAAACACCCTAGAGATGATATTCAAAACCGGGTTGATTCACTTTTAAAGATGGTTGGACTGCTTGAACACAAAGAAAAATATCCCCCTGAGCTTTCTGGTGGTATGCAACAGCGGGTAGCTCTGGTTAGAGCTCTGGCTCCTAATCCTGAGGTACTTCTCCTTGATGAACCTTTAAGCGCCCTGGATGCAAAGATCAGGCTAAAACTAAGAGGGGAAATTAAACAGCTTCAAGCAGATTTAGGCATTACCACAATTTATGTGACCCATGATCAGGAAGAGGCTTTAGCTATATCTGACAGGATAGTTATTATGAAACAAGGTAGTATAGAGCAGATTGGCGATCCGATTTCTACCTATAAGAGACCTGTATCCCAGTATGTAGCTAATTTTGTAGGAACCAGTAATTTTTTTAGAGGCATACTGAAAGATGGCTATATCGAAGGAAACAACTTCAAAATAAAAACAGCAAAAACTAAAGAGGCAAGTTTTAATTCTAACAGAGTATACGGTGCTATCAGGCCGGAAAAAGTTGAGATAGTTATAGGTAGTCCCAACAAAGAACAGTTTAAAGAGAATCTACTGGAAGGAAAACTTATAGTGGTAAACTATCTGGGGCTTATGGTACGGTTACTATTCAGAGTTGGAGAGATGGAAATAATCATTGATTGCCTGGAAAAAAGTTTCGAGGACATGAAAATTAAAAGGGGTGATACCTTGACTCTTTACTTCCCCCCTCAAGAGTTCATGGTTTTTAAAGATGAATTATCAGGAGAAACAGATGCCAACAATCAAAATTCAAAAACTTGAAGCAACCCAACGGAAGATAGTCGATGACAGACTGATCATATATATTGCAGGAGGGCTAATAGGTATCTTCCTTATTTTCTTCATGTTAGTCCCGGTAAGTAATATTCTGCGTTTGAGTATTACCCCATACAATCCGGAAACTCATATTTTTAGCCAAGGGCTGACTCTTAATAATTTTATTAATTACTTCTCTACTCCTACTATAGTTCAATCTCTGTATAACAGCTTAAATGTTTCATTGTGGGTCACCTTGATTACAACCATTCTGGCTTTCTTCTTTGCTTATGGGCTAACCAGGACCACAATATACGGGAAAAAGATACTTTACTTTCTCGCAATGGCGCCTCTTGTTGCCCCTTCTCTTCTCCAGGCAATGGCCCTGGTATCCCTATTTGGCAGAAATGGCCTGATTACAGGATTGTTTAATACAGAATGGAATATTTACGGAGCTACAGGTATCATTATTTCGGAGGTTTTATATTCATTTCCCCATGCTATGATTATCCTTTATACTACTCTTTCGGCTGTTGATTCCAGACTTGATGAAGCCGCCTCCAGCCTTGGTGCTTCAGATGTAAAAATTTTCTTCAAAATAACTGTTCCCACAGCGCGCTATGGTATCATTTCTGCAGCAGCCTTAGTTTTTAATTTAGCAATTACCGATTTCGGCAACCCGATTATTATTGGACAGAACTACAAAGTACTGGCTACCGAGATATACCTTCAGGTCATAGGCATGCAGCGCTTTGATATGGGTGCCACAATAGCTGTAGTCTTGCTGGTTCCTTCTGTCATTGCTTTTCTCTTAAATTACTATTTTACCAAAAGGAATAGCGCTTTGATTAGCGGCCATGCCAAGCCCACACTGACCCCCTCAGGCCCTTTTAAAAGACGGATTTTTACCAGCTACTGCTGGATTATCACCGGGATACTGCTTTCAGTTATCTTGGTAATCATTTTCAAATCATTTATAACTCTCTGGATGTACAATTGGACTCCTACTCTCAAACATTTTAATTTCAGGATACCGGGTGGTATGGGTGTGCTATGGACAAGTTTATGGATATCCATAATCGTTGCAATTTCAGCTTCTTTTTTAACCATGATCAATGGTTACATTATTGAAAAGAAAAATCCATTTTTTGCCCAGCCTCTCTATTTGCTGTCAGTTGTTCCGGCTGCGATACCTGGACTGGTTATGGGATTAAGTTATATCTTAATATTTAACACTCGTTTTCTTCATATTGGCGACCTTCTCTACGGTAAAGCCGCTTTGGTAATTATCAGTGTAATCATCTGTAATTTCACTCTGGGCACCTTGTCAAGTATTACCAATATGAAAAATATTGATAAAGAGATGGATGAATCAGCCACAAGTCTGGGAGCTACTGTAATTACTAGCTTTACCAAAGTACTTTTTCCCCTGAACAAGGTTTCGTTTTTTGGTAATCTTAACTACTATTTCATGCGTAGTATGGTCACGATAAGTGCAGTTATTTTTTTAGTTTCCCCGGACGTTCACCTAGCTGCTATATCGGTAGTGAATCTTGAAAAAGATGGTAAGGACGGGGCTTCATCAGCCATGTCTTTCTTGATTATTCTGGTAGTAATGATTAGCGTATTTCTACTAAATCTTTTCAATAAGAAAAATATTAAAACCGGGACTAAGTAGTCTAAAGTATAACACTTATACCAATAAGTAGGTCAAAGTTTGGTTCGATCCAAAAAATATAACTAATAATTAAAATAAAGTGTTAGTGAATAAAGTATTTTCTTGGGAAAATCTAACTTAAACAATTTTTTAAAATGGAGGTAAAATGAACCAGACCAGGAATCTTTTAGATATAAAATTTACCGAAGACATATTCTTTGAACTTATGCCGGAGTGGAAGAACTCGGCAATAAAGATAGAAATGCTCAGCGGTGGTATCACGAATAAATTGTATCGGGTGCATTCTGAAAAAGGGGATGTTACCGTAAGAATCTATGGCGATAAAACAGAGACTTTTATTAATAGAGGCATCGTAGCAGAAATCATGAGGAGAGTATTCAAGATAGGCATATCACCCAGGTTAGTAAAATATATGCCTGAATATAGGG
The DNA here is from genome assembly GCA_964441685.1 of uncultured Atribacterota bacterium. GTDB lineage: Bacteria > Atribacterota > Phoenicimicrobiia > Phoenicimicrobiales > Phoenicimicrobiaceae > Sediminicultor. Next base: position 9,503 of record CAYTVM010000009.1, read on the forward strand.
TTACAATTGTAGAATTTATCCCGGGCTACGTATTAAAAAACTCTGATTTCTTAAAGGAAGAACTTCATGAAAAGATTGCACAACCCATAAGAAAAATTCACCAAAGTGGAATCGTGTTTCCTCAAATCTTTAACCCCTTAAGCAAAGTGAAGGAAATGCACAGAATTTTAAATAATCTGGAGATTAAGTGTCCGGAGTTTGATATTGAGAGCGTCATTAAAAAGCTGGAAAAGCTCTTTGAAATTGCCAATATAGCAGAGAGTGAGTTTACAGCAAGCCATAATGATCTATTAGCGGATAATTTTGTCGTGGTCGAAGATGACTATCGAGGAAAATATCATGAACCGATATGTCTCATTGATTGGGAGTATGCAGGGATGGCACCTCGATATTATGATCTGGCAGATATGTTCCAGGAGATTTTAGTCCCACGTAATGTAGAGAAAAATATAGTAAAGCATTACTGTGAGGGTAAGGAGTTTGAAAAAACCCTCTATCTGATTGATCTTTTTAAACCCTTTCCCGATATTTTCTGGTTCCTCTGGAGTATGATCCAGAATAATATTTCTAAGATTAAGTTTGATTATTATAATTACGGAAAAGTAAAATATGAAAATACTCAGCGTAATATTAAGTTTATTCAAGAAGAATACAATTTAAAAATATGAGCTTACCATTAAACAATTAACTAGCAATTTAGATAAATTTTTCTATAACAGGAGATAAAGGTAGAATCTTAAAATAAAAAAAGGGGGGGATAAAATAAGTAAAATTAAAATTTCGGAAACATCACTCTGTAAAAACTTGAGTGATCATTAGTAAAATTTTAAAAAGGAGAGAAAAAATGAAAAAGTCAGTTAAACTAACCATGTTTTTGTTACTGGTATCCTTAGTGCTTTTCTTCATTGGCAGTCAAATCATAGCGCTATCTGCTCCAAATGTACTGCGTCTTATCACCTGGTCTGGTTATGCACCGGAAGAGCTTGTTGCAAAATTTAAGGAAGAGACAGGTATAGAAGTTCAGGTTATTCTCAGTAATAATGAGGAGATGATCTCAAAATTACGAGCTACCAGGGGCGGTGGTTTTGATCTTGCACAACCTTCACAGGATAGAATTTCTTCTGTAGTGGCTGAATACGGCATTTATCAACCCATCGATTATTCAAAGGTTAATCTTGACCAGCTTGATCCTTCTTTGGTTGAAGCCGTTAGAAAGAATACTCTTGTTGATGGTAAATCTTACGCAGTACCACATGTTTATGGAACTTCAGGTCTTGTGGTTAACTTTGAAAAAGCACCGGATGTAAAAGATTACAAAGACTTGCTTGACCCTAAATATACCGGAAGGGTTTCCTATCGAATGAAAAGGCCTACCCTTATTGCTATGGGATTCTCATTTGGATATGATCCTTTTGCTCTTTATAATGACCCGGAAGGTTATCAAAAATTTCTTGATGAAATTTCAGAAAAGCTTATCGCTGGCAAATCCGTTCTAAGAAATTATTGGGACAACGGTGATCAACTGCTTGAATCAATGAGATCAGGTGAAGTTTGGGCAGCAATGGCATGGGAGCAGGCAGGATGGAAACTTCATAAGGAAAATCCCAACATCGATTATCTCGCTCCGACCAGTGGTGCATTGGCATGGGTAGATACATTCGCCATTCCGGCAAAATCTGAAAATGTTGAGGGTGCCTATAAATGGATCAACTTTATACTTAGACCAGAAAATGCAGCAGTGTTTACTAATGTAGAAACATATGGTACAGCTTCAAAAGATGCCGGCAAATATCTTGAACCAGAAATTGCTGAGAACTTTGCCAGAGGATTGCCTCCCGAAGTTCTTGCAAACATCAACTGGTATCCTACGGTACCTCCAGGACTTGAAGAAATGGAAGGTAAAGTAATGGATAGAATCCAGGCTTCAAAATAAGTTCATTAAGCAGGCAGTGTTTTCACTGCCTGCTTCTTTTTTATGATAAATATTGATGAACGGAAGGTGCTTAAATGAAGATTGCACTATCTGTAAAAGATATTTCTAAAAAATTTGGTAATTTCACAGCCGTAGATAATATTTCCTTCGATGTTGAGGATGGAAAATTTTTCTCAATACTGGGACCTTCTGGTTGTGGAAAAACTACCTTATTAAGAATGATTGCCGGTTTTCTTCAACCAACAACCGGAACAGTCGAAATCGACGGAAAGAATATGCTTGGAATTGAAGCCAATAAAAGACCGGTAAACCTTATCTTTCAAAATCTTGCTTTATTTCCCATGATGAATGTTTATAATAACATTGCTTTTGGCCTTCGAAGGAGAGGTGAAAAAGGTAAAAGCGTTGAGGAAAAGGTAAATTCAATGTTAGAAAGAGTGGGACTTCCGGATTATGGATTAAAAAAAATTAATCAGCTTTCCGGTGGGCAAAAACAAAGAGTTGCTATAGCGCGATGTTTAGTTCTTGAACCATCGGCTCTTCTTCTGGATGAACCCCTGGGGGCTCTTGATGCCAAACTGAGAGAGCATATGAAAATTGAGCTCAAAAAACTTCAGGTTGAAGTAGGTACTACTTTTGTATATATAACTCATGATCAATCAGAAGCTATGGTTATGAGCGATTATGTGGCGGTCATGAATGCCGGACATTTTGAACAACTTGACACCCCTCAAAACCTTTACGCTCAACCTTCTTCAGCTTTTGTTGCTCAATTTGTAGGAAAAAATAATAAGTTTATAGCAAAACAAAGAAAAGATGAAAAAGGGAATTTTTTTGCTGAAACAGTAGACGGTCAAAGCTTTAAATTAAGCAGACCCATTGATTTAGAGAAGGATAATAATTTTATCGAATTATACATCAGGCCAGAGGCTGTAATCATTAATCCAAAGATTGGCAAAGAAAATCTTAACATATTGAATGTTAGTGTCAAAGCCATACTCTTTGATGGCGCTAATAGCAAGCTACTGGTTGTACCTGAAAAGTCAAAACAAGAACTTATTGTCTCCCTGCCGCAAAACAAGCAATTTGATTATATAAAAGCTAGGGACAAGATAAAAATAGGTTGGGATCCTGAAGCGGTTGTATGCTTCAATAAAACAGATGGTAAAATATATGAGGAACTCTAAAACACTAAAAATAAGATGGAGTTTTATTATTTTCTTTATCCCGGTTTTTTTATGGTTATTTTTATTAATTGTACTTCCGCATCTTGAGCTTCTTAGAATGTCATTTCTGGGAAGATCAGGATTTACTTTTAAAAATTATAGCGCTTTTTTTACCGAGCCAATTTATTGGCTTACCTTCGTGCGGACAGCATTGTATTCTATACTCGTGACATTTATTGTGCTGATTATTGCACTTCCTATCTCATTTTTCATTACTAAAGTGGTTAATTTGAGAATACAGGGGGTATTGTCGGTTTTACTTTTAGTGCCATTTTGGGTGAGTGAATTAATCAGAGTTTACGGATGGATGATACTCTTACGGGAAAGTGGCGTTCTTAATCATTTTTTAGTAGGAATAGGTTTATTTAAACAGCCCACGGAGATGCTTTATAATGATGTTACCATGATAATGGGACTGGTTTATACCTCGATGCTTTTTATGATTATACCAATAATAGGTGTTATGGAAAGCCTTGATGATGCTCTTATCGAAGCAGCCTACGATTTGGGAGCAAAGAAGATAGCCATATGGCGTGAAATTATCATTCCCTACTCCATGCCTGGAATTATGTCCGGAAGCATCATTGTATTTATGCTGGTTCTGGGTAGTTATTTGACCCCAAAACTCATGGGCGGCAAAAATTCTCTATGGTTTACCGAACAGATATATAATCAGATTATCACTTATTTTAATTGGAATCAGGGAGCTGCATTTGGGTTTCTGTTGTTAGCCTTATCCTCAGTTATAATATGGGTTGCCTTGAAATTAACCAAACAGGATTTCAGGAAGGTAGTTAAATGATACGAACATTACCAAACTCTAAAAGTTATTTATCAGGTTATAAACTTTTTGCCCTTTTCTATTTTATTTTTCTCTTTGCTCCGCTGGTTATAACTATGATTCTTGCCTTTAACAACTCTATGTTCCCATCTTTACCCTGGAAAGGATTTACTCTTGATTGGTTTTTTGGACCAGGACCTGAAAAAACAGGTATATTTTATGACAAAATGAATTTAAGGGCGATAGCAACTTCCTTTAAAGTTGCCATTTCAGTTTCTATACTTTCAAGTATTGTAGGAACTATGGCTGCTTTTCTCTTTGAACAGGAAGATTTCAAATTTAAGGGTGCTTTATATTTCCTGATGATCGCTCCACTGGTCATACCGGGAGTAATTCTTGGTATATCCATACTTTTATTTTCTACTACAGTAGGATTATTTTTTGAGAATGTTTTAGGCATTGATGTAAAAATACTTAGGCCGGGTTTCTGGCTTATCGTGCTTGGCCAGTTTTCATTTATAACCACTATCGTAACCATGGCCATTTCTGCAAGACTTAGAAAATTTGACAGGACACTTGAAGAAGCTGCAGCCGATCTTGGCGCAAATCGATTTACAGTTATCTGGTTTATTACCCTTCAATATCTCAAGCCTTCAATTATAGGAGGAGCTGCAATAGCCTTCCTCATGTCCTTTGAAAATTTTAATACAACGACATTTTTGATTAGTTCGCAGCCCACCTTACCAATCATTTTATATCAACAGGTAAGAGACGGTTCCACACCGGTTATTAATGCAATATCTTTTATTTTAATAGTCACTGTTTCAATTGTTGCAGTAGGGAATTTTTATTTCAAGAGCAAGGAAAAAGATTAGCTTAACGATATAGGAACAGAGAACGGTTCTCTGTTCCTATCTATTACTTTACTGAGGCGATAAAAATATTACCAATAGCCAGGAGATCCTCTTTTTTTGGTTTTCTTCCCTGGGATACATTTTCAAAAATAGCTCTTCCCAGGGCTGCAATCAGGGAATATAAAAATAGGTCTCCACTTACTCTTTTACCGGAAGATAAAATAACTTCCCCAAACAGGTCGCCTGTTTTCTTCTGGTTTTTTCTTAATTTTCCAAAGAGCTCATTGATCTTCTTCTTACTATCTTCCTTATGCATAAAATCATAGCTAATTCTTTGCATAATAATAAAAATTTTAGAATTTTTTTCTAAAAGATTTATATAAAAATCTACTATCATTTTAATTCTTTGCTTAATATTATTTGTGGCATAAATTATTTCGCTTATCTTTTCAAAAACCTTTTTTATATTTACCTCCAAAAGTTGTGAAGCTAAATCTATTTTAGAAGGGAAATAATAATAAATAGTAGATTTTTTTACTCCGGAAAGCAAGGCAATATCGTCCATGGTGGCTTCATAAAAACTCTTTTTAAAAAAAATGTCCCGCGCTGCCTCTAAAATAATTTCTTTTTTATTAATATTTTCATCCATTAAAAAGACCACTCTCCTACTAGATATAGTCCTTCCGCACTTCCCATTTGACCCAGTTTTGAGGTTTGTTCACCCAAAACGGAAACGTAGGAAAAAGTAACTGAAAAATCATCGGTGAAATCATAACTGGCACCGATAGAATTTACCATACTTCCATCATGGAGACTGATGATGCCTAAATAGTTAGGAGTAAGCTTACTGTCTTCTAACTCCTTTTTAGCATTTAAATAGATATAGGGGGAACATTGGTCTCCTTCTTCAGAAACAAATCCCCAGATGAAACCGGCATTTAAATATAGGTCAAAAGAGGTGGTATAATCAGCACCAACTACTGCTTTTATGTAGGGGTCTTTTAATATGTCTTCACCCTGGACCTGCCAGGGTTGGGGGGTTATGTAAGCCAAATCACCTCTTAAGGTAGCTCCTTCAATGCCGGGAAAATCTCCCTGAAATTCAAAGCCGAAAACATTTTTTTTTGGATATCCTAATCCCAAATTTAAAGTCATTCCAGAGAGTCCGGGAATGGGTTCCATAGTTTCAGGATAAGCGTTTAAGTAATAACCATTATAATAACTTATTGCGGCATCAAAAGAGGTAA
>CAYTVM010000010.1:0-14401 GCA_964441685.1 uncultured Atribacterota bacterium
TCAGGAAAAAGAGTTGATTTGTAATGACATGATGGTATCTGATTCAAAAGGAATCATCTCCAGCATCATATTTGGGCCTGACCAACGTACACAGATAAAACCCAATACTCGGAACGTCTTATTCGTGGTATATGCACCACCGGGGATAGAAAAGTCTAAAGTATTTCAACATCTTCAAGATATTAAAAATTATATCCATATTATTACACCACAGAGCGAAATCGAATATCTGAAAGTATACGAATGCAAAGAGTAATAGGAATAATTAGGTACAATTCCTCTTTCTTTAGATAATGAATACTTTGTTTTTAGGATAGATAAATAGGAAAGCTGTATCGGTTCAGTCATGGAGATGAGGTTCGGTTTGTTGAGACTTAACCCCTTAATTTTATTCTATCGAGGAGTATCATAGGTGAAGCAATATAAAGATGTTATTTCCAAGGAAAACTCGGTATATAAGTTAATAAAAGCCTTAAGTCGAAAAAAAGTTCGTGCAAATAGCGGATTATTTTTTATGGAAGGCACCCGGCTTCTTGAGGAAGCTATTAATAGGGGAGTGAAAATAAAATACCTTATCATCAATGAAACAGCAGAAAATATGCCAAAAATTAATCAAGGTTGCCAGATTTTGAGGTTATCCAATAATCTATTTAAAAAAATTTCAGAAACAGTGAGTCCTCAAGGAATAATAGCTGTCGCTAAGCAAATAGAAATATCATTGACAGATATAATTCTTGGAGAAAATCCTTTAATAGTTGTTTTAAATGGCCTACAGGATCCCGGAAATCTTGGAACAATCATAAGGAGCAGCGCTGCAGCAGGTGTTACTGCAGTATTATTATCCGGAGGAACTGTAGATTTATATAATCCGAAAGTGATTAGGTCTACAATGGGCTCCTTGTTTCAGGTACCCATTGTAAACGGTCTTGATGATGATGAGGCTGTTAGATGGTTGAACGATCACTCTATAAATATTATGGTAGCGGATTTAGACAGCGAAGAGTATTACTATTCCGTTGATCTCAAAAAACCTCTCGCTTTAGTCATTGGAAACGAAAATAGAGGACCAAATGATATATGGAGGATGGCGGCTTATAAAAAAATAAAGATTCCTATCTTAGGATTCACTGAATCCTTGAATGCTTCAGTAGCTGCTGGAATAATTCTGTATGATGCGGTTCGTCAAAGATTGTGCAGATGATGCAATTCTTTAAATAAATAGATACTTCCTATTTTATATGGTATGATTATATTAGAGGATAAGGGTAACAAAGAGGATACGACATTTTATGTTGAATCACCGATTATAAAGATTAAAATAAAAATCAGAGTGGATAATAATGAAAAGTGTAATACTATTTTTTTTAATAATAATTTTAGTAATCAGTTTATTTGAAGCAAATATTGCTTTAGCCGGCAATAACGAATTGACTGAACTCGAGATTCAGCAATTGAAGATATTAAAGCTATCTAAAGTAGTAGAAGTGCAACCTTCAAATATTGAATTAAAAGAGGATATTGAAAGCTATAAGATAGGATTGGAATTATACCAACAAAGCGATTATCAGCAGGCAATTTCCGCATTGTTAAAGGTAAAATATTCCTCAATGAATTTGCCTCTTTATATCAAATCTCAATTTATATTGGGGGATTGTTACAGAAAGATTGAAGATTGGGATAGGGCGATAGAAATATATAAAAACTTGGTAATAGATGACCCTCTTTTTACTGATTATTCCTTATTTGTTCTGGCTGAAACCTATAGACTTGGGGGAAAAAATCGTGAATCAATAACTATTTATAAAGAGATCATAGAAAATTTTCCTCAAAGTTTAAATATTTCGGAGGCCAACTACCAGATAGCTCAGAATTATCGAAAATTAGAGGATATAACTTCTGCGGTGATTTATTATAAGACTATCTTAACAGATTCAAAGGATAAACAACTTAAAGCAATAGTTTTGCTTGAGCTTTCCGAGATATACTGGCAAGAAAAAAAATATATCGATTCTCTTAACTGTTTATACGAGATTCTAAATGAAGGTTATAAACTTGAAAGGAATTCAGAACCAGAAGAGTTATTGGTTAGATATTTTAATAAGATTCAAGAAGATTTAAAAGATATACAGGTTCCTTACCCTATAATGGTAAAATGTGCCGATATTTTATTTAAATATCGGCAGTATAGTTTAGCAGATGATTTATATGGCGAAATCATTGAAACCTTTCCCCAGGCCTCCGATATTGCAGAAATTTATTATAAAAAGGCAAGGTCTTTATATTACAAAAAAGAATATAAGGAAGCTTTTAATCAGTGTGAGGAGATTATCCTAAAATTCCCCTCTGGAGAAATTGTTATTAAAGCAAATTATCTTGGCGGCAACTCTCTACGTTCTTTGGGTGAGCGTTTTTTAGCAATAGATAGGTATGAAAAAATTATAGGACAATATCCTGATAGCTATTATGCCCGACAAGCTTATCTGCGTCTGGTAGAATCTTATTTTCAGTTGAAAGAAACAGAGAAGGGGATTTCTCTATGGAAAGAATTGATCAGTAAATATCCTGATAGCGATGAATCAAAAACTGCTCTATGGGATTTAGCTCGATATTATAACAACAATAATGCTGATTCTCAGGCATTAGATTACTACCGAGAATTATCAGAGAGATTTTCTCAAAGTAATTTGGGGGATGATGCCCTGTATTGGAGAGCAAAGATTTTAGAAAGTATGGGTTCAGATGAAGAATCAAAAATTGTCTACGAAAAACTTATTCGGGAATATCCCTTGAGTTATTATACTGAAAGAATAACAGAACAGAGAAGCGATATTAGTTTTATTTGGCCTGTTTCTGTCTCAAAGACAGAATATTTTATAAATTTAGAGGAATTTTTTAAAAAATATGATAAAATTGAGGGGAAAGGTCAGTTGTCATTACTTAAGGCAGAATTATTTGAAGAGATTAGTTTTTATAAAGTAGCAATAGTTGAATTAAAGGAAGCCTTAAATTATTATTCCGGAAACCTCTTTTTATTATTCAAGCTAAGTGATATTTGTAAAAAGAATAAGGATTATTACGATTCTTTAAATTATACGGAAGTAATTTTTAGTTATTTAAAAGATAATCATCAATTAGAGCAATTACCTCTTGAATTGTGGGAAAGTCTCTATCCTCTTTATTATCAGAATATGATTAGGGAACGTGCTTTGGAATACAAAATAGATCCCTTACTTGTTTTGGCTATGATTAGAGAGGAGAGCAGATTTAACTCCGGGGATGAATCATTTGCCGGAGCCAGGGGGTTGATGCAGGTCATTTTTTCAACCGGAGAATGGATTGCTCAGAAGATAAATTTGGAAGAATTTAATGATGAAATGCTCTTTGACCCCGAGATTAATATTCATTTGGGTTGCTGGTATATTAATTACCTAAAAGAAAGATTTTCAAATGACCTTATCCTGATCATTTCGGGTTATAATGCCGGTCCGGGCACAACCAGCAAGTGGTTAGAGCAATATAATAGATCTGATCTGGATAATTTTGTAGAAAATATTCCTTATTCTGAGACCAGAGAACATATAAAAAAAGTGATAAAATCTTACCAGATGTATAAAAGATTGGCACAGGTTTTGAGTGAAGGGTAGATGAAATGGTTTTGTTGGACTAAAAAAAGGGGGTAAAAGTTCGATACATCGAACTGAAAAGCAAATGACCACAAAAGTAAAAGCTCAACTTTTTTGTCTTCACTGTAACAAAGAAACCAACCACGTCATTACCTACAAAGGTGAATATTTAGAGGATGTTAAGTGTAATATTTGCGGAAACGAAATTAGAATTAACCGGGAAAAATTATTAGAAACCTATACGGCAGATTTTATAGATAGAGTCTTAACTAAACCTCACCGAATAACTGAGGAAATAAAAATAGATCTATCTCATTTTCTTAAATCTATGCCTGTCAGAGTTTTAACCAAACCCTATCGGGTTGCCCAAGAGATAGGAGATATACTGCATAAGGAGAAGAATAAAAACGGCAGATGAGCGATTAATTTACTCATTTACCAATTGACCCATTTTCCAATTCGCCGATTATTTAGTCTAAAGTGACTTAAAATTTCTATGGTGTGAAGAAAACCAGAAGATAGAATTAAGGGGCACGATGTATGGTGTCCATAATATAGAGAAGAAAAATATAATGCATTATGTTCTTACAAAATCATAAAAATAAGGGTGTAATTTAATAGACTATATTTAAAATAGATAAAAAAATTGACAAAATTAGCAAAACACAATAATATGATATAAAGAAATTAGCATAAATCAAGAGAGAATTATGAAGCGGAAGAATATTTAACTGCCAAACGAATAACGAGATATTTACAAATAAAACCTCTTACTGTCTATTAATGGACAAGCAATAAAAAAAGCTAGCGGTGAAAATTGGGAAAATCTAACCTTTTAAAAGGAGATTATTGATAGTTTTTAGAAAAGAAACCTGAGAAAAAGAAGAGATAGTTGTTTAGCTGCCTGAGTAGACTTCTTAATTATTTATTTCTACTTCATTTTTAGTTATTAATTTATGAATAAAGGAGGATAGGGGATGTATGTAGCACAAAAATATAATAGAGGCAAAAAAAATTCCATTATTTTTTTTACTCTACTTTTATTGCTTTTCTTTTCTATTTCTTTTTGCTCTTTTGCCGATAATAATGATGAATTTATTACACATGAAGTCACGAATGGTGATACGCTCTGGAGCCTCTCTAAAGAATACAATACACCCTTAAAACTAATCGTAGCTATTAATAATGTTGAAGATGAAGATACTTTATCCATCGGTCAGATAATTAAAATTCCTCAAGATAATCTACCTGTCGCTGATTATACCTTGCATACGGTAAAAAAAGGAGAGACTTTATGGTCAATTGCCCAAGAATGTAATCTTTCTATAAATCAAATTATTGCCGCCAATAATTTAGCTAATTCAGAATTAATTTCCATTGGACAGCAGATAGAAATTCCCTCTATTAAAAATGCTACCCCTGAAACAAATATTATTACCCAGCCAGTTATTGATAAAAAGAATGATATCATGAATGATAATATCAGTCAGCCCGAAAATACAGAGTCAGTATGGTCAATTACCGAAAAATATAAGGTTAGCAACAATTCCATTGCTTCAGATAATAATATTGGAAATTCAGAATTAATTTCTATAGGACCGGAAATGAAAACATCATCACACAAAAATGCTGTTTTTGAAACGAATATTAGTAACCAAACAGTTATTAATAAAAAAAATAATAAAATTAATAATAATATCAGTCAGCCCGAAAACGCAGAACCGACTATTTATACAGTTGAAGCGGGTGATAATTTATGGAATATTTCTCGAAAATATGGCGTTTCAGTAGCAGTTATTACTGATATAAACAATCTCGGAGATAAAGATCTCTTGTCACCTGGCCAAAAAATAGAAATCCCCGCAATAGTAGGAGTATCTAATTATAATCAGAAACAGGAACCAACCATTGTAAATTATACGATAGTGAAGGGAGACTCTCTGTGGAGCATATCCCGTAGATATGATATTAGCATGAATGCTATTATCTCTTCCAATAACTTAAAAGAAATAACGCGGCTATCTATAGGTCAAAAATTGGAGTTGCCGATAACTAATATGGATATTGCCAAAGCAGAAGGATATAACCAGGACACTGCAGCAGATCAAACAAATATTATTGCCCAGCCAGTTATTGAAAAGAAGAATAATAACATCAAACAACCTGAAACTGTCGAACCGATTGTTTATACAGTTAAAGCAGGTGATAATCTATGGAATATTTCTCGAAAATACGGCGTTTCAGTGGCAGTTATTACTGATATAAACCATCTTGGGGATAAAGATCTCTTATCACTTGGCCAAAAATTAGAGATTCCCGGAGTAGGAGGAGGAATCCCTGACTCCAACCAAAAAGAGGAACCAACCATTATAGTTTATACGATAGTAAAAGGAGATACCCTATGGGGAATATCCCAGAGATATGATGTCAATATGAGTACCATTATCTCTACCAATAACTTAAAAGAAATAACGCGGCTATCTATAGGTCAAAAATTGGAGTTGCCGATAACTAATATGGATATTGCCAAAGCAGAAGGATATGGCCAGGACACTGAAGCAGAGGAAATAATTTATTATGTAAAAAAAGGGGAAAGCCTCTGGAGTATTTCGCACGAATATAATGTAAAATTAGAAGCTATTATAGCAGCTAATAGAATTACTGATGCTTCCAGAATTTCTGCAGGGCAGGCATTGAGAATTCCCAATGTACCCGGTACCTCTAGCAATAGATATAGCTTTATCTGGCCGGTAAGAGGAAGAATTACTTCTCCTTATGGGATGCGAGTTTTAAACGGAAGGAATGATTTCCACGCTGGTATAGATATCGGAGGTGCTGTCGGGACTAATATAGTTGCTGCTGAGAGTGGTAAAGTAACCTATGCTGGTTATATGCGAGGATATGGTAATGTAATTATCTTGAGCCATAATGGTGGATATTCTACTGTATATGGTCATAACTCGGTAAATTTAGTGAAGAAAGGTCAGAGTATCAAAAAGGGTAGTGTAATTGCCAAGGTGGGAAGAACAGGAAATGCTACAGGTCCCCACCTTCATTTTGAAGTAAGGTTAAGTGGTAAACCGGTTAATCCTCTATTATATTTAAAATAAGCAAGTTATTTTTTAAGCTATTCATTTATCTTTTATCAATCCGAATTCGCAACCATAACACAATAAGAAAGAAAGGAGGAAAATTATTTAAAATAATCAATTGAGTAGGTTAATTAAAAAGTATTATAAAGGAGAATAAATATGAAAAGTAAATTGTTTTTAGTTTTATTATTAACAGTAGGATTAGTATTTAGTGTAGTTGGAGCCGCTTCTGCAAGTGGCACTTTGGTATTCGGCAGCAGTGGTGATGCTTCCAGATTAGACCCTGCAGACGTAACCGATGGAGAATCCATCCAGAGGATGGATAACATTTTTGAGGGATTAGTGGAATTTAAATCAGGTACTACTGAAATAGAACCCTGTTTAGCAACTTCTTGGGAAGTATCAGAAGATGGAAAGGAAATTACCTTTCATTTAAGAGAGGGAGTTAAATTTCACGATGGAACCGATTTTAATGCTGATGCAGTAATCTTTTCTTTTGCCCGGCAGTATGACACCAATCATCCTTATTATCAATATGGTGAGTGGCCCTATTGGGGATGGATGTACGGCGATATAGGTAAAGTGGAAAAGATTGATGACTATACAGTGAAAATTGTCATGAAAAATATAAATGCTTCTATAATGACCAGCCTTGCCATGTTCACAGTTAATATTGTAAGCCCAACCAATGCCGAAAAATATAAAGAAGATGCCTTTAAAAATCCCTGCGGAACCGGTCCTTTTAAATTTGTCGAATGGGTAAAAGATGACCATATTACCCTGGAAGCAAATGAAAACTATTGGCGGGAAAGGGCAAGTTTGGATAAATTAATCTTCAAAGTTATTCCTGACCCTTCGGCTAGACTGATGGCTTTGGAAGTGGGTGAAGTGCAGGGGATAGAATATCCCAATCCAGCTGACTTAGACAGAATAAAGGCTAATAAAGATTTGAAACTTTTAACCGAACCAGGAATGAATGTCGGTTATATGGCTATGAATGAGGGATTTGGATACATCGATGAAAATAAAAATGCTGTTCGTGATATAGCAGATGAACCTCTGGTTAAAACCCCTGGATATTTTGAACCCCTTACTAAAAAGGAAGTGAGACAGGCCATCAATCTGGCTATTGATAAACAATCGATAGTGGATAATCTTTATATGGGAACAGCATCTGTGGCCAAGAATGGAATGCCTCCCTTTATGTTAGGGTACAATGAAGATATAGAAGATTATCCTTATGACCCGGCAAGAGCTAAAGAATTGTTAGCTGAAGCCGGCTACCCGGATGGTTTTGAAGTGACTCTATATGTCATGCCGGTATCCCGGCCGTATATGTTCGATCCTCCCAAGATTGGGGAAGCGATTCAGAGCTATTTAGCGGCAGTGGGTATCACTGTAAAATTCTATCAGGTTGATTGGGGAACCTATCTACAGGAAACCATGGAAGGAAATCATCAAATGTGCCTTTTAGGATGGACCGGTGATAACGGAGACCCGGATAATTTTATGAATGTGTTATACGGAGCGAATGCCTGTTCTATTGGTACTGCTGGAAATTATGCCTTCTATACGAATAATACTAACCAAGAATTACTTTCCGCAGCTTTAGGCACTTATGATGAGGAGAAAAGGGCAGCCTATTACAAGAAGGCTCAGGAAATGATTCATGAAGATGCTGGCTATGTCTATCTGGCTCATTCTAATCAGAATATAGCTTTTAGAGTAAATGTACAGGGTTATGTTCTTCATCCTACTTCCAGAAAGTTCTTTTATCCAGTTTGGATAGAATAGATAAAACTCTCTGAGTTTGAATTTTCCTAAAGGGGGAGGGGTGGCTGAGTTACTCCTCCCCCGAGTGAAATAAAAATGTGCCTACAAGGGCACTTTTTTTATCTTATTGCATTTTAATGGTTAAAAAGTATAATAGTATAAGTATAATTAAAAAAAAGATAGGAATGAGTAGATGAAGTGGTATATTATCAAAAGATTAATCATGTTGATCCCGGTACTATTAGGCGTATCTATTCTCGCCTTTTCTTTAATCCATTTAGCCCCCGGTGACCCGGCAGTAATGATGGCCGCACAACGTGCCTCTCCCCAGATAATTAATGTTATCAGAGAAAAATACGGATTAGATAAACCCCTCACTACGCAATATTGGATCTGGCTGAAACAGGTTTTACATGGGGATTTTGGACGTTCTATCGTCTCTAACGAATTCGTAGCCAAAGAAATATTGGAAAGATTTCCCAATACCATCGAACTTACAATGTTATCTATGCTTTTTGCTATCGTTGTAGGCTGTATTGCCGGGATTATCTCTGCTTCGAGACAGTATTCGATTTTTGATTACGGTTTTATGGGGCTTGCCCTTTTTGGTGTATCCATGCCCGTTTTCTGGTTGGGAATTATGTTAATGATGATTTTTGGTGTTTGGTTGAGATGGCTTCCTATCAGTGGGCGCATAAGTATGATGATTTCTTTCCAACGAATTACCGGTTTTTATCTGTTGGATAGTCTTATTACCGGTAATTTTACCGCTTTCATAAGTTCACTTCGTTATTTAATTTTACCTTCCATTGCTCTATCTACTATTCCGATGGCTACCATTGCCCGGGTAACCAGGTCAAGTATGTTGGAAGTCTTGAGACAGGATTTTATAAGAACTGAAAGGGCTAAAGGATTATCAGAGAGAATGGTTATCTATAAACATGCGGTAAGAAATGCTATGATTCCGGTCATTACCGTAATCGGATTGAATTTTGGTTTGCTGCTTGCCGGTGCTATTTTGACAGAAACAGTCTTTTCCTGGCCCGGAATAGGCAGATATGTGATAAACGGAGTAACTATGAGAGATTATCCTGTAGTCCAGGGATGTGTATTATTTTTTGCCTCCATGTTTGTCATTGTGAATCTGATAACTGATATTGTTTATGTTTATATCGATCCAAGAATTCATTACGGATAGAGGAAAAATGAAAAGAACAAGAGAGACTAAAACCCATGAATTAGTAAGAAGGCTTAAATATAATAAATCAGCGGTCTTTGGCTTAGCAATTGTTGTCATACTGATTTTATGTGCTATATTTGCTAACTCCATTGCTCCCAATAACCCTACTCCTTCTCCTCCGGAACTTTTTAAGGCTTTAAAACCGGGATTCTGGAGCGAAGAAGCAGTAGAAGGTATGCCCTTAGGAGCTGATGCCCTGGGAAGATGTATCTTAAGTCGCATTCTCTATGGAGCAAGAGTCAGTTTAACTGCTGGTTTTGTAGCAGTGGGTATTGCTATGATTTTAGGAATAACTTTTGGAACTTTGTCTGGTTATTATGGCGGTTGGGTGGATGCACTTATTATGAGAATAGTTGATATTATGTTTGCCTTTCCAGCATTGTTACTGGCTATTGTCATTGTAACCGTTCTGGGTCAGGGATTGGATAAAGCCATGATAGCAATAGGCATAGTTTATACCCCCCAGATGGCTAGGATTATCAGAAGTTCGGTACTCTACATTAAAGAGATGGAATATATTGAAGTCCAAAAAGCAATCGGGTCGAGCGATGCAAGAATTATTTTTCGCCATGTTCTACCCAATAGTATAGCACCGGTCATTGTATACGGCACCTTGATGTTAGCCTCTGCCATTTTAGACTGTGCAGCTCTTGGTTTTTTAGGGTTAGGAGCTCAACCTCCCACTCCGGAATGGGGTGCCATGCTCTCTAAAAGCTATTCCTATATTGTAAGTGGCGCATGGTGGGCAGCAACATTTCCCGGACTAGCGATATTATTTTCTGTTATAGGTCTCAACCTATTAGGAGACGGTTTAAGAGATATTTTAGACCCCCGGCTTAAAACTTAAAAAGCGGTACAGGGGACGGTTCTCTGTTCCGCTTTTTAGCTTATTTTAATTAAGAAGTGTGGAACAGAGAACCGTCCCCTGTACCACCGGATAAAGCGAGACGAAATATGAAAACATTATTGGACATAAAAAATTTAAAAACTCATTTTTTTACCCATGAGGGAACAGTAAAGGCTGTAGATGGCGTTAGTTTTAAAATTAATCAAGGGGAAACTCTAGGACTTGTAGGAGAATCCGGAAGTGGCAAGAGTGTCACTGCCTTGTCGATTATGAGATTGATTCCTCATCCTCCGGGAAGGATTGTGGGGGGAGAAATACACTTCGAGGGCAGAGATCTCTTAAAATTAGAGGATAAAGAAATTAGAAAGATAAGGGGGAAGAAAATATCAATGATCTTCCAAGAGCCCATGACTTCATTGGACCCGGTATTTACCATTGGATATGAAATTGGAGAAGTCATTCAATTGCATCAGGGGTTAAATAAAAAAGAGGCCAGAAAAAAAGCCATAGAGATATTAAAAATTGTAGGAATACCGGATGTAGAGAAGAGAATAGATAATTACCCTCATGAGTTATCCGGGGGGATGAGACAGAGAGTGATGATTGCCATGGCTCTATCATGTAATCCCACCCTGCTTATTGCTGATGAACCGACTACTGCCCTTGATGTTACCATTCAAGCTCAGATTTTAAGATTAATTAATGAATTAAAAGGCGAATTTGGAGCATCGGTGATGTTAATAACACATGATCTGGGAGTCATCGCGGAAATGTGTGATAATGTAGCGGTAATGTATGCCGGGCATATTGTAGAATATACAGATATATATACACTTTTTAACAACCCGCTTCATCCTTACACCAAAGGCTTAAGCAAATCAATACCCCGAATGAATATTGATGTAGAACATCTCGATGCCATTCCGGGCATAGTTCCTAATCTCCTTGATTTGCCTTCAGGATGTCCATTTCACCCCAGATGTGATTTCAGTTTTAAAAGATGTGTTGAAGAGATGCCAGAACTGATAGAGATAGAAAATTCTCATCTGGTAAAATGTCATTTAATTAAGGGGAGGATAAGGAGTAAATAGGTAGAATGGAAAAATCGGTAGAAGTTAAAAATCTAAAAAAATGGTTCTGGATAGGCAAATCACCTTTAGATAAAAAAAAGGCAGTTAGGGCCGTAGATGATGTAAGTTTTTATGTGGGAAAGAAAGAAGTTCTTGGCTTGGTGGGAGAATCAGGATGCGGAAAAACGACCTGTGGGAAAACTATACTGAGAATATTAGACCCAACAGAGGGTAAGATCTATTTTAATGGTCAGGAAATAACTCATTTAAGAAAAAAAGAGATGATCATGATTAGAAGAAAGATGATGATTATCTATCAGGACCCCTTTGGTTCCCTCGATCCCAGAATGACTATAGGAGCAACTATTAATGAACCAATGGAAGTACATAAGATTGGTTCTAAAAAAGAACGAGAAGAGAGGGTCATTGAGATTATGGAAAAGGTTGGTCTTCTGCCTGATCAGGTAAACAGATACCCTCACGAATTTAGCGGCGGCCAAAGGCAGAGAATAGGGATTGCCAGAGCTTTAGCAACTGGTCCGGAATTTATTGTTGCCGATGAATGCGTTTCTGCTTTGGATGTTTCCATTCAAGCTCAAATTATTAATTTATTACAGGATTTACAGAAAGAATTCGGATTGACCATTTTATTTGTAGCGCATGATTTAAGCGTAATAAAACATATCTGTGATAGAGTTGCAGTCATGTATTTAGGTAAGATAGTAGAAACTGCCCCAAAAAGAGAATTATTTAATAACCCTAAGCACCCCTATACCCAGGCATTGCTTTCCGCCATACCCATCCCCGATCCTACGCTTAGAAAAAAAGGTCAAATTTTAATGGGCGATGTTCCCAGTCCAGTAAATCCTCCTTCCGGATGCCGATTTCATACCAGGTGCTCTCATGTAAAAACTGTATGTAGAGAAGAAGAACCGGAACTGAAATGTTTCGAAAATAATCACTATGTAGCCTGCCATCTATTTTCTTAAATGATTAGATAAAATTAATACTTATATTTCTACCAATTATTCCCATCGATTTATCGGATATGAATAATTGACTATAAATATTTTTTCTTTTCAATTCCTTCAAAATAATCAACCTAATCCTATTTCCTAACCTATTCTTTCTTAACGCGCTACTCAATACGCAATACGAATTAGTTACCCAGTTATCCGGTTTACTAGTTAAATTATTTAACGTCTGATATTTATTAAGTAACCTGTTTTTATAATCTTATTACTCATTACTTATTTGTATTACTTATCACTGTATCCTCTACGCTAAACGCTATACGCTCCACGCCACTCTTCACGCGATACGAAAATAGTTTTGTATTTTTAATTAAAAAATGGTATAATTCTTAAAAGCAAAAAGAAAGGAAGTGGGTAGTGGACTTAAAAAATCCTAAAAAATGTTTAAAATTGGTGATAAAGTATCTCATCCATCCTTTGGGGTTGGAGATGTTGAAAATATAGCAGAAAAGAAAGTATTGGGGCAAAAAGAAAACTACTATATTTTAAAATTGATAGTAAACGAAATGACTCTAATGGTTCCGGTTAATAAAGCTGAAGAAATTGGTTTAAGGAATATTATTGATCCTGAAACTGTACCCGACGTTTTAAACGTGTTAAGGCATAGAACAGATGATGAAATGGATAGAAATTATAAGCAAAGAATAAGATCTCAGACAGAGATGGTCGATAGTGGAGATATCTTAAAAGTGGCTCAGGTAGTAAAAAATTATACTCATCGAGGTACTATAGAAAAACTATCCTCCACAGAGCGAGGATTATACGAGAGAGCTCGCAAGATCTTAGTAGGCGAAATTAGCGTTGCTTGTAATATTGAAAAAAACAAAGCAAAATTTATAATTAAAGAAGCAGTTGGAAAAGGGGAAAGAAAAGGGCAAATAAAAAGTCATTGAAAAATAAGTTGCTAAAAATTTAAAATAAATAAATGAATAAAAGATAAAATAGAGCCTATGGGAAACTATAGGCTCTATTTTATAGAAAATTAAATAAAAAGGAGTAACATTTATTATGACCAAGATTATTGAGGGAAGAAAAATTGCGAAAGAAATGAGTGAATCTTTAAAAGTAAAAGTAGAATATTTTATCAAAAAATATAAATTAACTCCTAAATTAGCCGTAATCATTGTAGGGGAGGATCCTGCTTCATTATTTTATGTAAAAATGATTGCCAGATCCTGCGAAAAAACTTCTATCGATTTTGAAAAACACAGCCTGTCAGAAAAGTCCAGCGAAGAAGAACTTCTTAAATTTATAGATAATTTGAATGAGAACAAAAAAATAAGTGGGATTATAGTACAAGTTCCACTTCCCAAGCATATAAACCAGGAGAGAATCCAGGAAGCAGTCAATCCTTCCAAAGATGTAGATTGTTTTAACCCCGTCAATATGGGAAGGCTGGCTCTAGGTAAGCCGGAGTTTTTGCCTTGTACACCTTATGCAGTCTATGAATTAATGAAGAGAGAAAATATTGTTGCAGAAGGGAAACATACTGTTATCGTAGGAAGGAGCAATATTGTAGGAAAACCAATGTCCCTCATACTTCTCCAGAAGAAACAGTATGCCAATGCTACCCTTACTGTCTGTCATTCTCGAACTAATGATTTAGCTCACTATACCCGTCAGGCAGATATTCTGATTGCTGCAGTGGGGAGCCCAGAGATGATTAAGCGAGACATGGTAAAAGAGGGAGCTGTGATTATCGATGTAGGAACTAATGAGATA
>CAYTVM010000011.1:0-13999 GCA_964441685.1 uncultured Atribacterota bacterium
GACTGTACTCAAGTTTGCAGCTGCACAATAAAGATAAACATTTTGGCTAATAAAACCAGTATCTGTTCCCGAAACAAACCATTTTCGATTATCATCTTTAGCAAGATAAATCTTCATTTTAGAATAATCAGAAACATAAATGAGTCCAAGCGGAGCAGAATGCATCATTTTTTGAGTACCGATATCCTCTCTGATATTTTTCGAAAGAATTTGAATCAATTGGTGATTTTTTTCATCATAGAGGAAAAGACCTTTTTTCATGGTAACATAGATTTTTATTGCTTGTGAATTTGATGCAGATGGAGCGGTCCTTCTACTTTTACTCCTGCTTGTTTCTTCCTTGGTAATTCCGCAGGCTGCCCAGAGGAGATTTGAGAGCTCTTGATCCGAAAGAGCGTCATTTTTCCATTTTCTTATTGAGCGACGTTTCTCTAGCGCCTTCATTAAAGGAAACTCAAGGTCTTTTTGTGGAGTGGGTAGTTTTATTGTGTTTGTTGTATGGTTTATTGGTTTTAAATTCATTAAAAGTTTTCTCGCTAACTTTAAAGTTTATTTTAATATAAGTGTGAAGAGTATATTGATAAATATTACAAATGACTTAGCCCCCCTTCTCGTCTCTATTTTAATTAATCCTAAAATTGAATATTACATTAGTTTATATTCTGCCAAATTGGAGGGCTAAACACAATTTTGCATATTCTTCTTTTATTATTTCCTAAGTCCTTTTGTTAAAAAAATCATCCACTGGATTCTTAATCTTATCAATTGCCCTTTTAGAGATATGAGTATAACGAAATGATCAACGGCGGCTGTAAGCTGTACGCTGGATTAATTTGTTCTATGTTTTTTTCTTTATTCTCTTATTTCATGGTGAGTTTAGAAGTTCGTCATAAGTAGATAGGCCGGTTGTATTCGCGGCAATTTCAGTCAGGGGCACAATATCCTCCCGGTCGATATACCGAAGCGCAAATTTTCGATTTAGGGCCATGAACTGCTTGAGGCCGACAGATACTCGGTTTAGATAAGAATAAAGCCCTAAAGCCCCAGTCGGGATATTCAACGTCTCGTCACCATATTCAGCCTTGAGTAGGCGAAAGTCAGCGAATATTTCATCAACGCTCGAACCAAAGCGGGCATATTCTTTGGGTACGGAACCATTCCGGAGTGCCTCTCCTACTTGCCGTCCGACTGTAGCTGCAGCCATGGCAGCGCGACCAATGGCTATCATGCGAACATATGGCGCTCCAATTGCCAGGCCTTTGTATACTTGATCCTCGGTCACGAAACCGCCAGCAATCGCTATCGGTGGTAGCGGCTTTCGGGCCTTTTCAAATCCAAGCAAAATACGGTAAATAATGGCCTCAAGCGTTACCGTTGGTATGCCCCATTCATTCATCATCTTGACGGGACTATGGCCAGTTCCACCGCCTGCTCCGTCGAGTGTTACCAGATCGATACCAGTTTTCGACGCAATCTCGAGAATAGTTTTGATATCCCGAGGGTCAAAAGGACCTGTCTTGAAACAGATACGTTCAACGCCTAGCCTCCGCAGTTCTGCAACCCGCTGTAAGAGGTCTTCGGAAGTCCACATCGGAAGCTTGCCGATTTTTTCGAACACGGGTCCGACTCCTCTTGCATAGGCTTCGGCAACTGTAGTGTCTGTCGGATCTGGCAGAATAATGTAACCGAGAGCTTTAAAGCGAAGCGCGTCCTCGATTTTCGGGACTCGACCCATACCCTGGATCCCCTTGGCGGCCTGGCCGAATTTCAGTTCTACGGATTTTATGCCAAGCCGTTCAATAGCGTACTCGAGTACCCCGTGATATTCATCGTCAAAGTTCGCCTGAAGCATGATATCACCAAAGCCATGCTCGTAACGCCTGAATGTAGATACCATCTCGTCTATCAACGGTGCCTTGACTACCTTATGACCGTTGACAATAAGTCCTTTGTCTTTTGCGATTACATCCTCACCGATGACCACGGGCACGCCGAAAATTGCGGCTCCTGCGAAGTATTCTTGCCAGGCCAATTTGGCCATAGCCGGAAGGATAAAAGGAGCTTTAACGGGAACCGCGTGAACAACGCCAAAAGAGGAAGAGATATCGGCATTCGGGTAACTTGCTTCATATGGATCGGAGGGAAGACCAATCGCCCCGAATACCCTGCCGTTAATATTGAAATGGGAAAAGTCAAGGGGATAGCGTTTCTCGGAAGCAAATTGGTTTTTATCAGCCGAGAAGGGTAGAATAGCTTCCGAGCCGCGTACCGCCGAAAGGCCGATCTCACAGGGGCCGACGCAATCGGCGGTACAGACAGCGCACATACCAGAAACATCGGCTACATGACCGGCATTCCGCAAATGGGTATTGGTAATTGGGCTACCGAGGTTAGGACTAAAATGCATTTAAAACACCTCCATTAGGGGATATTAGACTATAATATTTTTATAATCTTCCGAACATAAGATTAGGTGTACTAAATAAAAAGCAAATATTGCTTTTCTAAACTACCTAACATTATGTGTTTATTATTAATTAATTGTTTACTATTAAATGCTTTAAATATCTTTTTTCTACTTTTTTATTTTACATGATGTGGCTAGCATTAACAACCGTCCCCTTGTTTTATTTATTCCAAAGATAATGAAAGTGCATAAAAGCGAGTCAAAGAGCGTTGTCTTCAATAACTAAGGGTTCGCACCCTATTTTTTATTTATACTTTTTGCAAATAATTGTCTTTCTACGTACTCACAAATTAGATGACCAATAAAGAGATGGACTTCTTGTATCAGGGGAGTTTTTGTAGAGGGGACAGAAATAATGAGGTCTGTAATTTTTGGTAAAGCAGATTCATTAATTTTTCCAACCAGAGCAACTGTGTAAATTTTAAGGTTATATGCAGTTTTTATTGCTTCAATTATATTTTTAGATTTACCGCTAGTAGAAAGAGCTATGAGCATATCACCTGATTCGCCCTTCGCTTCTATCTGTCGAGAAAATACTTGACTAAAACTATAATCATTGGCTATAGAAGTGATAGAAGAAGTATTCACTGATAAGGATTCTGCATTTAAAGCTTTTCTATCCAAATAGAATCTGCCTACTAATTCAGTGGCAAGATGTTGAGCTTGAGCTGCACTACCGCCATTTCCGCACAATAAAAGTTTTCCCTTATTTTTGTAAACACAGATTAATTTTTTAGCCACTTTCAATATCTGGTCTTGAAGCAATTTATCCTTTTTTAGCCTATTGAATAAATTGATATGCTTTCTCAGAGCATCATCAACAAAATGATTATCTTCAATATGGTTATATTTTTTCACCATTATTGAACCATCCGTATTTCTTAAATTTTGGAGTAATTAATTAAAATTAAGCTTTATGGTGTCAAATCTGAAATAAAATTCCTATTTTATTCAATGTAGGTTTGCGGCGTTAATGATCAAATTTAGGGTAAGATAGATGAAAGAGGGTTTCTTTAGTTAAGGAAACCCTCTTTCATCCTATTTATTTATACGTTGGTAAGATTTTTTACTTTGCAGGCAATACTTCATTTACCCAACGATCAACTAACCTCTTTTTGTTTTCACCAGCCCATTGATTATCAACTACAATGGTTTTTAGTTCAGAAAATGCCGGCATTCCTACAGACAGCTCCGCTTCCGGTATAACAGGATAGAAGTAGGTCTTCTCTTTGGATAAAACGTCTTGCCCGTCTTTGGAAACTAACCAGTCAATTAATATTTTTGCAGATTCTAGATTTTTTGCACCTTTGATAATTGAAACTGCAGGCGCTTCGAATCCAACACCCTCGGATGGGAAAATGACTTCCAAGGGGTATCCCTGGTCGATAAATTCAAAAAAAGCAGGAGTAAATTGTATACCGACAGCTGCCTGGCCTACTGCAACTCCTTTAGAAGGACCGGTTCCGGAAGAAGTATAAGTCTGGACATTGGGATTTAATTTTTTCATATATTCAAAAGCTTCATCTTCCCCCATTGCAACAACCAAAGTTGTAATAATGGCATAAGCTGTTCCCGATGATTGAGGAGTAGGCATCTGGATTAAATCTTTATATTCCGGCTTTAAGAGATCCTGCCAAGAAGCAGGTTTAGTAGCCCCTGCCTTTTCTAGCGCTTCTGTGTTTACTGCAAGAGCCATGGGGTTCATGTAAAAAGAGCGCCAATAACCGTCCGGGTCTTTAAAACTTGGGTCTAATTTTTCCATTGCAGCAGATATATAAGGGATGGTTAATCCTTCTTCTTTGAGCACAACATGATTTTCACTTGGAGCTCCTAACCAGACATCTGCTTGAGGGTTATTCGCTTCAGCGGTAATTCTAGTCATAGCCGGTCCGGAAGATAAGTGGACAAATTCTGCTGTAATACCTGTTTGAGCAGAAAAAGCATCTAATATTTTTTTGGCATTAGCTTCATCAACACTGGCATATATAACAACTTTATCAGCTGCCACTGCTGCAATATTTAGAGCAAACACGCTTAAAGTAATCAGTGCAAATACTAAAATTAATTTTTTCATTTTTTAACAAATCCTCCTATTTAAAATTTTTTACATTCTCGAAAAAATATTTTGCCTTTTCAATCATCCTCCTTTTTATGTCTACGGATTGCTTTCCTCTGTAAATTTTTGTGCATGCAGAAGAGAGTAATTTAAATTGTAATTATTAACTATTATATACTATTATATACTATTCTTTATCTTTTTGCGATAGGACATGAGCTGCAATAGGTTTAAAATCAATATTTACTAAATCTCCTACCTTAAAAAATCCTTCCTCGATAGGGTTATAGATCACCGCGAATATTTTTCGAGAAAGTCCCTTAACTTCGATTTCGTACTCAATGGTTGGACCAAGATAAACTAATTTACTAATTTCTCCCTGAATACAATGCGGGTCTTTTTTCTTTGCGGGCGACATTTTTAACGATTCAGGACGAACAACGATAATAACACTTTCGTTTACTTTAAAATCTCCATATCGGCATTCTATTTCTTTTTGATAAATTCCAAAATCAACCAGTAAAGTTTTTTCTTTCTTTTCTATAATTTTGCCGGGGATGAAATTAACACGTCCGATAAAGTCAGCAACGAACATATTTTTGGGATGAGAATAAATTTCAATCGGGGTTGCTACCTGCATAATTTTACCTTCATTCATTACTACAACTCTATCCGAAATGGTCAACGCTTCTTCCTGATCATGAGTCACATATATGCTGGTAATACCAAAGGCTTTTTGGATTTTCCGGATTTCCATTCTCATTTGAACTCTAAGCTTTGCATCTAAATTGGAAAGTGGCTCATCAAAGAGCAATACACTGGGTTTGTTTATAATCGCTCTGGCTAAAGCCACCCTTTGTTGTTGGCCTCCAGATAATTGGTCTGGTCTCCGGCTATATAATTCCGAAAATTCCATGATTTTCATAATCCTTCTAACTTCTTTTTCTATTTCAGTTTTTCCCCAGCCTTTAAGTTCTAAGCCAAAGCCGACATTCTGAGCAACAGAAAGATGGGGAAAAATAGCGTAGCTTTGGAAAACCATGGAAGTATCTCTCTTGTTAGGCGGGATATTATTTACCATTTTTCCAGATATCCATACTTCGCCCGTGGTTGGAGTTTCAAACCCGGAAACAATTCTTAAAGTGGTTGTTTTTCCACAACCCGAAGGTCCCAATAAAGTGACCATTTCTCCGTCTTTAATTTCCAGGTTGACGTCTTTAACCGCTACTACTTTTTTCTGAACATTTTCCTGATCTCTAAATATTTTACTAATATTCACTAATTTAACACTCATTATTTTCTCCTTTAAATCTTTAGCATGGTGCCTCCGAAACTACCATAAAACAAATTAAGAATCAGCCTGATAATCAGAATTGCCAGCAATATAATTCCAACCAATATTACGCTAAAAGCACAGGCCGCCCCCAATCTACCTGATTCTACTTGAGACATAATTTGAACAGTCATTAAATTCCAATGAGCAGAAACCAAGAAAATGGCTGCAGAAATTGCTGTCATTGCCCGGACAAAAGAGTAAATTAATCCGGAAAAAAAAGCGGGTACCATGAGAGGGAGAGTTATTTTTTTAAAGGTATATTGAGAATCTGCACCCAAATCAACAGCTGCTTCTTCAATACAAGGGTCAATTTGCTGAAGAATAGCTACTCCCGATTGAATACCTACCGGGATATACCTGAAAACAAAGTTTAACATCAGGATAAGAAATGTACCGGTTAAGGCAAATGGGGGGTTATTAAATGCCAAGATATATCCAATGCCAATTACTGTCCCTGGCACTGCAAAACTTAACATAGAAGTGAATTCCATTTCCCGTTTTCCGGGAAATTTTTTCCGTACTACCAAAAAAGCAATAATCATTCCTAAAATACCGGCTATGGGGGTAGAAGTTACAGCAATAATGAGTGTATCGCTGACTGCTTCAAATCCTACGCTAAAAACGTATTTAAAATTTTCCAGGGTTAAATAATTGTCGAAACCCCAAACTTTGGCGAAAGCGCCCCATAAAATAGTAAAATAAATTAACAAAATAATAAAAGCAAGGAAAGAACAAAAAGCGAATAAAATCCATTTAGCAACTGGACTAACGACTTTATGACTGGACGTGGTGGGTTTTCCGGTAACTGTGACATATTTTTTACGTGATACCCAATATTTCTGTAAAAAATAAACTGAGACCGAGGGGACTAAAAGGATCAATGCCAGAGCAGCTCCACTGGGGAGATCATACATCCCGGTAATCTGCAGGTAAGCTTGAACGGAGAGTATGGGAAATTTACTTCCGGCTAAAATTAATGGATTCCCAAAATCAGCTAAAGTTTCTACAAAAAGTATCAGGATAGCACTGGCTATGCCGGGAATTGCCAAAGGTAAAGTCACTTTCTTAAAAACCTTCCAACGCGAACCCCCAAGATCAAAAGCGGCATCTTCCAAAGTAGGACTAATAGATTCCAACACACCTCGAAGAGTAATATAGGCTACTGGAAAAAAGGTGATGACCTGAGCAAATAAAAGCCCACGGAAACCATAAATTTTGAAATTATTAATTCCCAAAAGACCGGATGTTATAAGCCCGTTATTGCCAAAAAGCATTATTATGGCCATAGCACCGATAAATGGTGGAGAAATGATAGGAATGATAGCGACTAGATGAAAAGCTTTTTTAAAAGGGATGTCAGTTCGTGCCAGGGTAAAAGCAAAGAGAAAACCTATGCCTGCTCCAATGATTGATGTTAATGTCCCCATAATAATACTATTGTAAAAGCCTTGCCTAAAATACCAGTTAGAAATTACATCTTTAAGGACGAGAAAAGAAAATTGGCCTTTTGAAAAAACGCTAAAAGTAATAACTTTACAAAGGGGATAAAGGATAAAAATAATCAGTGAGCCAAAGATAAGTAAAACAGCCAAAAGTAAAATTGGGTCTTTGGTGATGAAGGCAATCTCTTGACTGCTTTTCTTAAGCCATCTCTTGTAATTTTTCAATGCTTTAATTCCTTGAATTATAAAATTTCATATATCTTGTTTTCTCTTTAGAATTTAACTGATCAGATAAAAAGAAATTCAAACTAAAAAATTATAATATTTTTTAATATAACCTAAAAATAGTATTTTAATTATATCTTTATTTATTCCATTAGAGCAAATATTTTTAATAAATCTTTTCTTAAATTATTCTAACTACCTTACTCAGTAAAATAGGAACATATTCTATAGAACTCCTCAGATCCCATAAATCTTCCACTAAAAGTTACCGAATGATTGACCATTAACAACCGTACTAGCTCAATAATTCGGTAACTTTTTCTAACAATCACCCTGATAAAATATTTTAATAACCCTCCCGGGTTTTAATAACCTCTCCTGTCAATGCATTGATATCAACCCAGGTCGGTACACCTTCACTATAATCACACTTTATATACCAGGTAGCGATGCCTTCCTTGCTGCTTATTCCAAACCAATAATTATCTACCGGTTTATCTGCAAAATATCCTAGGGAGATATCCAATGCCTTGGGAGTATCGAGCCATGCTCCGGTAATAGCTGCCCGTTTCTTGAATTTCTCTTCCATGGTCTGCAATATTTTTCCCCTGCTTACATGGACTTCCAGTTCTTTATCCATGCTGGCTGAATTGAATTCTATTTTCCATCTCACAGAGCGTCCGTTCGATAATGAAGTGCCACGGAAATTGGATAAGTCAATAAGGACTGCATCTGATGCCCATTCAGCTGCCGCTGCATGAGCAATATGGAAAGCTTCCTGTGCTGTAAGTTCTATTTTTTCGGAAAGTGCTGTCGTTGTTTCCGTTTCTACACTGGTTGATTTTTCTTCTGATTCCTGAGCATAGCCACCCATAAGTACAATTCCAATGAAAAATACGGATAGCAGTACGATTGCTATTGCTTTCATATTTTTTTTATTTCCTATCAAGATATTCAAACCTCCTTTATACTATCATGATCAATTTAATAATTTGCTTAATACTAAGCTGGTACAGTGCTCCTCCTTTTCTCTTCAACAATCTCCTGTTTTATCTTATTTTGCATCAAATTTTTTGCTCTTTGTACCTATCCATTTTTTAACATCAATTTCGGCAAGTTCTTCCTCTTTTTCAAAAGAATTCCATTTTTCCCTATATATCTTCACTTTTTCACAATACCAATCCGGGAACGAACCACTATTATTTCGTCTTAACCTGATAAAATTTACCTCCGGCAGGTATTCTGACCTGATAAAGTAATAGGTTTCATGATTTTTTCTTTCAAAACCCGAAAGCGATAATGATTGAGATAGGATTTGATTTTCTATCTCATCTATAACACTTTTATTAGTAAAGGGTGCACCGAGTAAGGCTATCTCGCTTGTCTCCATACCATGCATAACCATATCATATCCGAGTGTTATATAGACTTGAGCATCAGTCCCTGCACCCCATTTATCTCCGGTCCAAATTTCAATAGCATACAGAGCCATATTAGGCCAGGATTGATTGTCGCAAATTTCGGTATTGGGTTTTATCTTGCCCATATTTATGAGATCATTTTTATTTGTATCAGAATTAAATGGTCCTAAAACCTCCCGATCTTTATAGAAAAGAAGATATCCGCTATAAGGACCACCGCCAATCATCCAGCTTGCACCATCTTTAACTGGAAATAACTTTAAGACGTTAGCACTACATGCATCATGACATGGACCTTTATACTCAGCACCGGCATAGGATTCACCCTTCTTTTTTTTGCATATATCAAAACATGCATCATGGAACCGACAGCCAATATGCGTGCCTGCTCTTTTTATATCTTTATAGACCACTAAATAGTAGTCATCAGGATTATTGGGATCTAAAACTTTTATAGCTTTATCAGGCCAATTAGTGGCTGTAGATGGCATACCGGCTCCACAGGCACCACGATTTCCCGGAAATGGGATGAAATCTCCATCTGCATCCGGAAGAAGATCCAGAATATCTTCATCGGTTAGTTTTGTAACATATTCATAAATACCCTCAGCATAATCACTGGTAATGTTAGTCAGTATCAGCGTTTCTGGCTGTCCTAAATTTTCAGCAGGTAGTAATTCAAAGGAAAAATCATTCATATCTATCTTGATTAAGCGATATTCTTTTATAGGCGCCTTGGTTCCTTTATGTAAAAGTCCGTAAGCCTGACCATCAGGGCTAAAACTGATTCCGATAAGTCCGCTATATCCCTCAAGTTCTTTTTTTGTGAAATTTTTTCTCAAAGTACCCTGTCCGGTTTCCAGGTCAACTGTCCAGAGACGGGCGTAACGATTTGGTTGATTATCAACCGCCCAGAGTTCACCACTGACCGGATTATATGCCAGGCTATCAATATCTCCAATATTAGTTTTTTGCTGTTTGATGATACTTCCATCAGATGGATTTAATTCTATAAACAGATACGAATCATTGGTATGATGGGGACGTTCGCGTCCACCTGCAAATAATTGTCCGGTTGAAGGGATATATTCTACACCTTCTACAAAATTCAAACCGGTATCACCAATGAGATTAATCTCTCCGGTTAAGAGGTTGATTTGATAAAGCTGAGTGTCCGGAGATTTAAGTCCAATAGCAATCAAAGAACCGGGATTAGAAAAAACAGATAAATCAGCGAAAGAATTTTTTTGACTTAGGTTATGCATAATAACTGCCTGACCGGTTTTAGGATTAATTCGCAATAGTTGCCCGGCAGCAGAGTTGTATGTATATAAGTTAAAGCTCGTTTCGCTCATAACAAAAACATTGATACTGCAAATTAAAAGTAAAAGAATAATAAAAAATAACAATGGCATTAATTTTTTCATTTTTATCCCCCATTAATATTATTAAATACTGGAAGTATATAGCTTTTATTTATCGGTTAATCTTCCTATCTAATTTACTTTATTGTTTTAATTAAGAGATTTTTTAAAAAACCATAGTACCTATAATAGTACACTTTACTATAAATTTATTCATGTCTTGGAATTATTCGGATGGATTCAATACTGCTACACCATTAAAGGTTATTCCAATCCAGATCTTTCCATCCATAGCAGCAAAAATTGATGTGATATTGTTACTGGGTAGACCCTCCTGTTTCGTATAATTTTGCCAATTCTCTCCGGTCAGGTGAGATAGACCGTCGGTTGTCCCGAACCAAAGTGAACCATCGGGAGCGACAGTAACCACCTGGACTTTTAAAGCAACCAGACCATCATCAATGGTAAAGGTTTTCCATTTTTGACCATCAAAACAGGACACTCCGTTATTTGTAGCCATCCATGCCCTACCATCTTGATCAACCGCCACATCATTAACACGATTGTTGGCAAGACCATCTTCTTCGGTATAATTTATCCAGGTAGTCCCGTCAAATCGAGCAACGCCTTTTTTTGTAGCTGCCCAGATAATGCCGTCGGGACCTACAGCAACCTCGTTGACACAATTGTCTCCCAGACCGTTCTTCTTGCTATACCAAGTCCATTCCTGCCCATCAAAATGATAGACACCTCCTTTACTTATATCACAGGAGCCAAGCCATATATCTCCATTAGAAGCTATAGCGATAGAAGAAACTTTTTTCACCTGGTCATAAACGGTCCATGAATCACCATCAAAATGGCTACATCCCCAAAAATCCGTCCCAATCCAGGGTAAGCCATCCTTGTCCAGGGTTACAACAGTAAGACCATTTCCGGGTAATCCGTCCTCCTTTGTATAGGTTGTCCATTGGGTCCCATCAAATCGAGACAGCCCGGACCCGGTACCTAACCAGACTATGCCGTTAGCGGTAACCGCGATACCAGTGATGATATTACCAGCCAGACCATCATCCTTAGTAAAGGAAGGAACAGCGGGAGCAGCCTGAGAACCAAATTTAGGCGCGCAACCCAATAAAATCAAGGTTTTTTGTTCTTTAACGGCAATCAATACTTGCGCACTGTAGTCGCCTTTTTCCCATACAATAATCCCTCCTTCTTCGGGTGAAGTGAGGTTCAATGTCCTGTTCCATCCGCCCTGAGGTGGATGATTCTGATAGAATTGAACAACCTCACCAGGTTTGCTGTTGGTGACATAAACGTTTACTTCTCCACCGCTCGTGCGGGACATTGATTCCATCGAACGAACCAGGTCCTCCAATTCTGTGCGCATCTGCGGTTCCTCTGTAGAACCGGGATAGATTGAAATATCCGCCAGGTAGGATTCCTCCCTCGTTTCTTTTTCAGCACTATTGGCAGTAATCGAAGGAAAACAACAGGAAAGAAGCAAAACAGCGAATAACACTAATAAAAAAAGGCTTCTAAAAAGGAATTTCATTTTTTACCTCCTAAGATAATTTTTAGTAAAATTTATATCTAAATTTTATGGTAAAGTTTGCTTTGCCAAGGGTAATCGGGGATTGTCAAACAAAGAACCGTTGTTAATGATAATTAAAACATTGCTTATCGGGTTATTCTTATTGAGAATTATAAAATAGGTTTACAAATAATTTCATTAATTCGCAGTGAAGTTACCTTGGCACTGGATGCTGCAGTAGCCACTACTGCGAAATCTGCTCCGCCTCCCGTCCCGGCAACCACAATCACTTTTTCACCCATTTTTATACAACCGCCATCACAGGCCATCATGGTTATTTCAACACATACTTTCATTCCTTGTCCAATAACCCGAAGAATATTAGCCAAGGCCTTTGGTGTATTTGTACCGTATAAGTCGTTAGCAGAGAATAACATCGTTCCAAAGTGGACGATATGTTTCTTTTCATGTAATTCATTCACTAATTCTTGTGGAAATCGATTACCTTCATCTCTCAAACTGAATTGCCAGGGAACGACCACTAAATGAATATCCTTTTCACTAACAGCATCCAAGAATGATTTTGCAGTATACCCCCCGGTTGAGGCCAGAACAATCCGGTTGATATTTCTTGATTTTGCTCTTTCTAGAACTAATTTTATAACTTCTGCTGTATTTTCTTTACCTGGTTTTTCGAAATAAACAATTTTTTCTTCCATTTTTTTTTACCTCTCATATTTATAATATAAAACAAGATCATTTCACTCATTGCAAGACCTGGGCGTTCTTACTTTCTGAAGTGCTCTGGGTATAGCCTTTTTTTACATGGGCAATGCTGAGTGTACCATTAATTTTCGCCATAATATTACCATATTCATCTCTAAAAAACATTTTTTCCAAATCCTCAGAATTTAAATCCTGAATTAAGTTAAAATTGTAATTTTTTAAAAATGCTTCCATTCCTCCTTTTTCTATACCAAATAACCATGGTTCACGGATAATATTGACTATTCTATAAATATGTTTTTCACCATAATAAATATTTTCTCTTCTTAATACTGATGCGTGAATATAATCAAAAATCACTCTGCTTTCAGGCACTGCAAGTTTGTATATCAATCTAAATAATTCATCTACCACTTCCTTATTCAAATACATAAGGATACCTTCCATGACGAATAGAGTGATTTTATTTCGTTTAAACCCATTTGATTCTAGTTTTTCAGATATCGAGTCAATATGAAAATCAATCGGTATGAAAATGGTATTCTTTGGGATAGAAATATCCTTCTTCTTAAACTGTTTTATTTTTGCTGTTTGCGTATGTAACGAGTCTAATTCAAATATTTTTATTTTAATATTTTTTTTAGCAAAACGTAGTGCCCTCGAATCAAATCCTGCTCCAAAAATAAGAATTTGCTCAATACCGTTTTCAATCGATTCTTTAAAAATATTATCTATATATTTTGTTCTGGCAATGATATACTCATAAATCCCCTTGGGAAAAAATATCCAATTATAATTGATAAGTTTATGTTTTACAAAGAAGTTAATCAGTCCTCGTAGCAATCTTGGCGCAATATAGTCTTCTGATTTATATAACTCATTTTTCTCAAGATATGACGCAGCTCTATACATACAAGTGTAGTCTGCTGTTCTTGATGATTTACTATCTATTCTTCTTACTCTTTTCCTCATATATCAATCATCCTTTTCGCACCGAGTTCTTTTAGTTATTTTAATATCGCGCTCTTTTTTATATAGAAGATTCGAGACCTATCATTAAAAAACATTAGGATATTCAAAAACTTCTTTATGCAAGAATAAATTATATCGACAGAGGAAGATTTGTGGCTTCTGGCGGCTTTTAAAAGACTTTCGTCACCAATTAATATCTTCTTTTATTTAACATTAAACCAACAACCTAATATTCACTCTATTTTCCAATGCCTGCTGAATGCCTAAATGTTTTTTTATTATCCCATCGCTTCCATAGTGTTGTCAATTCTTTTGAGGGCTGTGGTCAAATAACTCTGTTTCTGCAAATTAATAGGGACAGCTTGAACTCAAGCTGTCCCTATTAATCTATTTATCTCGTGTTTTTTATTATTTTTATAGAGAAGTAAAGAGATTTAAATTTATTTTAAAAAT
>CAYTVM010000012.1:0-13724 GCA_964441685.1 uncultured Atribacterota bacterium
TAAACTGATAATAGAATAACCTGAACCATCAGGATAGTCAAATCACTTTCTTTAGAGGTAATGGTAATGGGGTCAGGTCTTGAAATATAACAAATAAAGACTTGATAAAGCATTCTTTTTAAATTTAATATATAGAGCGAGGAGTAAAAGGTAGATTTAAAGTTATTGGGTATTGTCTAATGAATACTCACCTTCATTTATTGCTTCGGGAAAGCGAAGAAATTGGAAGAAGCATCTTTTTTTTAATTCCTGTAAAGATGTTTTTCTAATTATATAGAAATTTTGCTAGTGGTTTTTCTAATAACCAATTTTGGTTTTAATTTTACCTGAACTAATTCCAGCTTGTGTTTATTGTTAATTATTTTTTTAACAAATAGTTCTGCAACTTGTTTTGCCATATATTTTTTTGCTACAGATATTGTAGTTAGTTGTATACGGGCATGAGAAGCTAAGTTAATATTATCATATCCGATTAAAGAAATATCTTTAGGAACAGAAAGACCGTGATGCAAAATACAATCAAGTGCAGAAATAGCCATCAAATCATTAGCTGCAATGATTGCTGTAGGAGGAATCGGGAGATTTATTAATGTTTTTGTTGCCTGCCATGATTTATTTTCAGAGTATCCACCTTCTTGAATAAAGTCACTATTGTTATTTAGATTGAATATATTCCTTGCTTCGATAAAACCTCTCAACCGATTAATACCTGTAGAAAATAATTTTGGGCCAGAAATGTATGCAATGTTCCTATGTCCCAAGTCAATTAAATGTTTAACTGCCAGCTTTATGCCATCAATATCGTCACTTATAACAAAATTTGATTTTTTATCTGAAAGTCTTCTGTGATAGGTAATGTATGGAAGCCCTCTCTCTGCAAATTTAACAATATTTGAATCATTTGTCTTAACTGAGCCGAAAATAATACCATCAACTTTTCTTTGTATTAAAATATTCAGATATTTATTTTGCAAAGTGGATCGATTGTTAGTGTTGCAGATGATTAAAGAATATCCAAGTTTCCTAAGTGTATCTTCAATAATTTTTGATGTTTCTGAATAAAAAGGATTAATTATGTCTGGAATGATAAGCCCAATCGTATAAGTTTTCTTTGTGATAAGGCTTCTTGCAATATTATCCGGTACATATCCCGATTCCTTTATAATGTTTAATATTTTTTCTCTCGTTTTTTTACTAACATGCTTATCTTTATTTATAACTCTAGATACAGTTGATTTAGATACTCCTGCAAAATTAGCGATATCAATAATTGTTAATTTTATCATTTATTTTCCTTGGGAACGTTTTTATTAAATATTATCGCAAAATTTATTAAATATCAACTAAATATTTGCTTTCAAAATTATTAATTTAATAATAATAATATTTTAAAACAAAGAATATTGGAATATTTATTAAATTTGAAGAAGAAAAAAAATAAATTTGACATGGATATTTTAATTTGGTAACATTAAATTGGGAACGGTACCATAAAGAATTTTTACTCATAAATCAAAACATATCATGTTAATAGTTTTAATTAATATTTAGTTGAAATTATTATAAACTTCGAATAAAACATATAGTTTTTTAAGAGTGTTAATATTTTTTTATGTTTAGAATTAACGTACGCTTATTGAAAATAATGAATAGGCTTTTAAAAACTAGTGTCTTTTTATCATCATACTACTATACTTCAATTACAGTCTTAGCTATTATAATTTTATGAAAACTAAAATGAAAAAATATATTTTCTTCCTTAAGTCTACTAAAAATTTATCAAATAAGGATTCTAAGGGCAGGAGTATTAAATAAAGATTTTAAATAGAATTTCGAATATTCTAGAACCTTTTGAAAAGGGTTTTTATTGATTTAAAAATAAAATTAAAGAGGAGGTGAAGTTTTAATTAATTCAGTAATTAAGGATTATGAAGATTTGGAATGAACTTAGTAAAAAACTTTTTTTAAGGAGGAAAAACATGAAAATGAATTTATTTAGTAAAAGAGTTAAGCTGTGTCTATTTTTAATCACAATTTTACTGACGATGAGTTTATCTGGAGTAGCTGCTGAATATGTGATAAAATATGCTGGGACTCCAGCTGCTTCTATGGATAACCCTGAATATCTGGCCATGGTACAATTTAAAGAAATAGTTGAAGAAAAATCAAATGGAAATATTGTGGTCGAGCTTTATCCTGCAAATCAATTAGGAGCAACGAAAGAATTTACTGAAGGCGTTGCTTTAGGTACAATTGAGATGGCAGAAGTAGGCTATGATATTCTAGGTTTATTGGATCCGATATGTTATACATTAACATTACCCTATCTACATTCAACCTTAGAGCATTATATAGCAGTTCTTGATGGCCCTATTGGAGAAGAAATTAACCAACATCTAATTAACACTACCAATGTGAGAATCCTGGGAGCATTGAATAGAGGTCCCAGACAGATGATGAATGGAGTAAGACCGATAAGAACACCAGAAGATTTAAAGGGATTAAAAATCAGATCTCCAGAGAATCCTTTAAATGCAGGAACTGTTCGTTCCATGGGAGCAACCCCAGTACCAATGACCTGGAGTGAAGTGTATACAGCTTTATCTCAAGGAGTTGTAGATGGCGTAGAGAATGCTATAGATGAACTTTACAATCAAAATTTACATGAAGTACAAAAATATCTTTCACTTACCAGACATATATTTGTTGCAGTTCCTATTATCATCAATGAATCTTTTTATCAGGGACTGCCAGTTGAATATCAAAAAATTGTTTCAGATGCAGCAAAAGAAACAGTAATCAATAGGCGTGAATCTCTTAAGACTAGTGAAGGAATAGCATTAGCTGATATGAAAAAATCTGGTATAGAGGTCATTACTGATCCAGATATTGATGCTTTTGCTAAAGGAGCTACAGACGTTTGGGAAGAGTTTGTAGGTCAATATGAAGAAATTACTTGGGATCTTATCAATCGGATAAAGGATTATAAGGCCGACTGATATTACTAGATGGTAGGGCTATGTTTTCTAGTTAAATAATCCATGGGCTGATATTATTAATATCAGCCCATGGATAGATAGAAAAATTTGCTATCGCTATGGCAATCAAATTATTTTTTTATTAATTTTTTAAGACTAAAATCTTTCCGGATAGGTTAGGATGATGAAAAGCACACCATATTTTATTATCAAGATTTTTGAGTATATTTGTGGTTTCTTGTTATTTGTGATGTTAGCCTGTGTATTAATACAAGTTGTTTTTCGTGGCATATTAGATTTTGGACTTAGCTGGACAGAGGAATTAGCGAGATATACTATGGTTTGGCTAGTCTATATGGGTGCCGTAGTTTCCCTCTGGCAGGGTTCTCATATTACCATAGACTTACTAATAAAAAAATTTCCACCCAAATGGCAGGATTATACAAAGTTAATATCAAATCTATTAATATTTTTTTTCTTAATAGTGTTGTTTAAAGAAGGTAGAAAATTAATTTCCTCACCAATAATTAGGAGGCAATTAACTCCTGGACTTGGAATTTCAACATCTTATTTATATTCAGTTATTCCAGTTGGTGCTGGTATTATGTTGTTAGTACTAACTTATTTTATTGTAAATGATTTCAAGAAGTTAATAACAAATAAAGAACAGGTAAAGGATAAGATAAAAAAAAAGAGGTGAAATATGTCACCGGAAATCATGTCAGGTTTAGTATTGATTGGGAGTATGCTTATCTTTTTTGCGATTGGAATCCCAGTGGCTTTTGCCATAGGTCTTAGTGCATTATTGTATGAGTTGGTTACACCCATGGGTTCTCTGCTAATCATGCCACAAAGAATGTTCAATGGCATTGATTCGTTTGTATTAATGTCAATACCATTTTTTGTATTAGTTGGCGAGTTAATGAATACAGGAGGCATTACATTAAGGATATTTAATTTTGCTGATGATTTAGTCGGGCACAAAAAGGCGGGTCTGGCACATGTTAATGTTATTGCAAGTATGATATTTTCCGGGATGTCTGGTTCTGCAGTTGGTGATGCATCAGGCTTGGGTGCCGTAGAAATGGATGCCATGCTGAAAAAAGGATATAGTAGAGAGTTCTCAGCAGCCGTAACAGCTGCCTCTTCAACGATAGGACCCATAATACCGCCCAGTATTCCCTTTGTAATCTATGGTTCAGTGACAGGAGTATCTATTGGGAAATTATTATTAGCTGGAGCAATCCCTGGTGCACTATTGGGGGTTTTTTTTATGCTTTATATTACTATTTTAAGTAAATATAGAACTTTCCCTGAACCACATCCATTACGGATTTCTTTCAGAGTACTAATCAAGAATTTAATTAATAGTTTCCCTGCATTATTTACACCGATTTTGCTTATAGGTGGAATTATCTTTGGATTTTTTACACCAACAGAAGCATCTGCTATAGCATGTTTTTATTCGATTATCTTGGGGATATTCATATATAAAGAAGTAAAATTGCGGGGGATTATAGCTGCATTTGTCCGCGCTGCTGTTATTTCTGCACAAATATTATTTATTATTAGTGCAGCTTCTTATCTAGGAGTTGTGTTAGCTAGAGCACAAGTACCACAATTTATCTTTAGCTCCTTTGTTTCTTTATATTCAGATACTAATATATATGTAGTTTTAATATTGCTCAATATATTATTAATTTTAATTGGGTGTATTATGGATACTAATCCTATTTTGATTATTATCTGTCCAATTTTGGCACCTGTAGCCCAACAATTAGGCATTGATCCAGTACATTTTGGTGTTATTATAGTATTTAATTTAATGATTGCCCTATTAACTCCACCGGTAGGAATGGTAAGTTACACGATTTGCAGGGTTGCTAAATGCCCTATGAATACTTATACCCGTGAATTATTACCATTCTTGGGAGTTTTGATTATTGCTCTTCTTGTTATTACATTCTTCCCTATTTTTTCAACATTTCTTCCAGGTCTTGTCTTTGGAACAAATTGATATATTTAAATAATATCATCACTTTTAAGTGTTTAGATATCTGAAGTAAATTTAATATAATCAGCAAAGAGTGTTTATTACCATAAGTATTTATGGCAAAATGTGAGTTAATTTAAAGGAATATTTCAAGAGCATTAGTGATATTGAATCAGAAATTCTCCAAATCATAATTAGAATATTGAAATGCATTCAATCAATAGGAGATTAAAAAATGAGCAGTATGAATTTTTTTAAAGGTAAGGTTATTGTTATTACCGGTGGAACAAGAGGAATTGGTTTTGCTATAGCAAAAGAGTTTGCTCAGACCGGAGCAGTTGTTGCCATATGTAGTAGGAATATTAACTCAGTTGAAAAAGCCAAAGAAGAATTAAACACTTTAGGTTTTTCTATGATTTTTGGTATGTCAGTGAACGTAATGAATATTGAAGAGATTAAAGAGTTTTTTAATCATATTGAAGAAAAATTTGGAGGAGTGGATATTTTGGTAAACAATGCAGGCATTCAAGCACCCAAACCTTCACTTGAAACAACAGAAGATGTCTGGGATAGGATTATTGATACGAATTTAAAAGGAAATTTTTTCTGTTCAAAATTTGCTGCAGAGCATATGATAAAAAAAGGTGGCGGTTCTATCATTAATATTAGTTCAGTACAATCTATTTATGTTGCAGATGGGCAGGTGCCGTATTCTGCAACTAAAGCAGCCATTGTTCAAATAACAAGAAGTTTAGCAAAAGAATGGGCCAAATCAGGTATTCGTGTTAACTGTGTTGCTCCAGGTAGTATTCCTACTGATATAAATCAAGAATTTTATTCTGATCCCAAAAATTTGGAAAGCACTTTAAAGCGTATTCCTTTTGGAAGACAGGGACGGCCTGAAGAAATTGCAAAAGTTGTTTTATTTTTAGCATCAGAAGATGCTTCGTATATAACAGGGCAAACAATTTATGTTGATGGCGGGTTGCTGTTAGGATAAAAAATGAGTTGATGACTCGTTAATAAATAAAAGGATAAATAATACGAAAAATATAATAGAAATTAAGACAAATTATGAGAATCGTTATGTAAAGAATTATATTTTACCTTCTGAAGATTACTACATCTTGATAGATTCGGGAATTGTAAGTGCATGGAATGAACTTTCTCAAAAGGTAACCATTGGTCCGAATTATAATAAAAATCCCCAACTTGTAGTTATTAATACACATGAACATTGGGACCACATTGGACTCAATGCAATGCTGCTGAAAGAAAAAAATTCTCTCACAGTTGCTCATAAAGCAGGGGTAAAGTGGATTGAAGATCATGAATATCAGTTTAAACAATCATTTGAAGCTTTTACTCCTGAACTAAACCCAGATAAACAAGCAAGACAAACATATTGGAAAGAAGTGGGACAACCTGTTAAAGTACAACTGTTATTAAAAGGGAATGAAGTATTTAAAAATATTGAATATGAATTGGAGGTTATATATACGCCAGGTCATTCTCCCGGTTCAATATGTTTGTTTGAAAAGCAGAAAGGATTTTTATTCAGTGGAGATACTGTACAAGGAGGTGGATTTTTTGGGAAATTACCACTTTATACTCATGTAACCCGTTACCTCGATTCTATTGAAAAATTAAAAAAACTATCACCTTATGCTGTCTATGGGGGTCATACTCCTTTAATAGATGGCAGAAAGAATGTGCAACGAATATTGGATGAAGGAATACAAATGATAGAATCTATAGATAAAGCAACAAGAATTACTTTAAATAGATTGCCATTCAATATAAGTCTTTCAGATGTTGTAAAGGGTGTTTGTGTAGAATTAAATGCAAATTACTCAATACATGCATTTTTTTCTGTGTTAGCTCATATTGACCATATGGCTAAGGATGTTCCTGTTGCGTTTGATATTGCAAGTAAATACATAAAGGAAAGAAATTTAAAGCTCTACTTAAGGGAGTCATATTTTGAATAGCAAAGAAAGAGTTTTATGTGCACTTAAGCATAAAGAACCGGATCGTTTGCCTTTTGATATTAGTAGCACAGGGGCAACAGAAATATCTTCGATAGCATACAAAAATTTATTAAATTATCTTGGTCTTGAAAAGGAAATTGAAATCCTCACTCTGGTTGCGCAACGTGCCAGCGTTGAAGAAGATATTCTCAAAAAACTAAATGTTGACACGAGAGGAATACACCCAAATGTACCAATTCAGTGGAAAGTAGACACTAAAGAAGATGACCAATATCATTATTATACGGATGGATGGGGTATTACTCGTAAGATGCCAAAGGATGAAGGCCTTTACTATGATATAGTTGAACATCCACTTTCTAATATTCCTACGAATGCTATTAAAAAATATTCCTGGCCTAATCCAACTGATCCGTTAATATTTCAAGGACTTAGACAGAAAACACTTAGATTGTGCAAAGAAACAGATGCAGCTTTAGTTGTTGGGAGAACATTTGGTAATGGTATTTTAACGATGGGTGCATGGTTAGAAGGCTATGAGAATTGGTTCTGTGACTTGATTTCTAACCCCAAACGGGTAAATATAATTATGGACAAGATATTAGAACTAAAAATGAAATACTGGGATAAGTTATTAGATGAAATAGGCAATTATATAGACGTTGTTGTAGAATATGATGATTTAGGAACACAAAATAGCTTGCTTATTTCTCCAGAACTTTATCGAGAATATGTAAAACCAAGACAAAAGCAGCTTTTTAATTTTATTAAAGAAAAAAAATCTTCTGTTTTTATTTTTTTCCATTCGGATGGAGTTATTTATGATCTTATACCTGATTTAATAGAGGTAGGTATAGATATCCTAAATCCAGTACAGATAGGTCTGCCCAAAATGGATGCGCATATGCTTAAAAAAGAATTTGGACAATATTTGAGTTTCTGGGGAGGAGGTATTGACACTCAGTACACTCTTCCGAATGGAACAGTTAAGGAAGTAAAGGATGAAGTAAAAAGACGTATCCAAGATTTTTCTACAGATGGAGGTTTTATTTTTGCTACAGTTCATGCTATTCAAGCAGATGTACCACCAGAGAATATTATAGCTATGTGGGAGGCTTTACAGGAGAATGGAGTGTATTAATTAAAAATAGATAAGATTTATTGGATAAATATTTCATAAAGTTGATAAAAGAACACACTATTTATCATAATAATAAAGATTACTAAGGAGGGAAGATGAGTAAAGTAACAAAAATAGGTATTCTTATGGGAGATGCAGCAGGTATTGGGCCTGAGATTATCATCAAAACCCTTACTGATAAGAGATTTGATACATCAAATAAACAAGTAGTCGTCATTGGGAGTTTTGAAATTATGTCTCTTATGAATGATATTTTGAAGAATCCTGCTAAGATAATCATGGTTGATAAAATCTTGGAAGGGGAATCTTCCCTAGGAACAATTCCAGTACTTGATTGTGAAGTGGAAAAAAACAAGAATTTTAAATGGGGTATAGCGGACAGAGTAAATGGTAAAAATACTATTGCCTATATCAAAAAAGGGATAGAATGGGCAACCAGAGGCGATTTAGACGGATTAGTGTTTGCACCATTTAACAAGGAATCTATGCACATGGCTGGGTGTACACATCCGGATGAGTTTTCACTCATGAAGGAAATTACAGGCATTGGGATTTTAAAAGGAGTCGTTAAATGGAAAAATATCTTCCGTAGTTCTGTGGTAGGCCATGTGGCATTTAAGGATATTATTCCGAATCTCAGCCAGGAAAATATCCTTACGACAGTAGAATATCTTGGAAGGACCATCGAATGCTTTATGGATTCCGAAATACGGATAGGTGTAGCTGGTTTGAATCCACATGCCGGGGAGAGTGGTGCATTTGGCGATGAAGAAGATAAGATTTTGCTCCCTGCCATAGAAGAAAGTAAGAAGAAATATCCTTATATAATATCAGGACCCTATCCCGCAGATACAATTTTAGTTAGAGCTGTTAGAAAGCAATTAGATGGTATTGTTTACTTATATCATGATCAGGGTAATATTGCGATGAAATCAGCAGCCTTTGGGGAAGGAGTGCTCATCTATGCAGGGTTACCATTTTGTATAACAAACCCTGGTCATGGTACTGCTTATGGTCGTGCAGGTAAAGGATATGCTGATTATAATAATTTCAGCCAAGCATTAGAAACTTGCATTGAGATTTGTCAAAAAGGAACATGGAATTTTTAAAACAGCCAGAACTCTCTATTTTTAAAGGAAGATGATAGGACTTTCCCTTTTATTCTGTTTTATTATAAAAGTAAATGGATATCAGAAAGAATAAATGAAAAAATAAAACCTTTTCCTATGAGGTATAATTGAAATAAAGGAGGAGAATAGATATGTACGGTGGGTATACTAATAAAATTCTTAGAGTAGACCTTAGCAAGTCTACCTACAAGATAGAGACATTAGATGAGGATGTCATCAAGAGATATATTGGTGGAAGTGGTTTAGGTACTAAGATATTGTACGAAGAAACGAATGAAACAATGAATCCTTTATCTCCAGATAGTCCATTAATCTTTATGACTGGTCCTTTGACAGGAAGTGGAGTTCCAGGGTCTGGTAGGCATGAAGTGATTTTTAAATCCCCACTGACGAATTTGTTTGCTCGATCAGATGTTGGTGGCAGTTGGGGAGTAGGTTTAAAACGATCAGGCTTTGACGGAATTATTGTTACAGGAAAATCAGATAAACCTGTATATCTTTGGATCCATAATGAAAAGTTGGAATTTTGTGATGCAGTACGCCTTTGGGGTAAGGATACATATGAAACAAGCAAAATATTAAAGGAAGAAACAGATAAAAAGGCAACTGCAGCAGTAATTGGACCGGCTGGTGAACAAGTTATTAAAATTTCTTGTATTGTTCATGATGGTAAACACGCACGAGTAGCTGGTCGTTGTGGTGCAGGAGCCATTATGGGTTCAAAAAATCTTAAGGCAATCGTAGTTTATGGAACCAAATCTTTTACTATTAATCAACCTGATAGACTAAAAACCTA
The DNA here is from genome assembly GCA_964441685.1 of uncultured Atribacterota bacterium. GTDB lineage: Bacteria > Atribacterota > Phoenicimicrobiia > Phoenicimicrobiales > Phoenicimicrobiaceae > Sediminicultor. The sequence goes on from CAYTVM010000012.1 coordinate 10,030, forward strand.
TATTAGAGAAACACTGCCTCATATAAAAGAAGTGACTAAAGGTTTGAATGAATTTGGGACTGCTGGGGGAATAATGAATTATGAGAAATTGGGTAACTTCCCTCATAAAAATTGGGCACTTTCTGACTGGGAAGAAGGTGCTAAAAAAATTACTGGGCAGGAAATGGCAAAGACTATACTGGTAGGAAAATATGCATGTCGTCATTGTCCAGTTGCCTGCGGAAGAACAGTTAAAATTAAAGAGGGAATTTTTGCTCCAGTAGATGGTGGAGGTCCTGAATATGAAACGCTTGCAGCATTAGGAAGCAATTGTTTGGTAGATAATTTAGAAGCAATTGCCAAAGCAAATGAATTATGTAATAGATATGGATTAGATACTATGTCTACTGGTGCGGTAATCGGTTTTGCAATGGAAGCGTACGAAAAAGGATTGATTAGCCAAAAAGATACCGGTGGACTTGAGTTAAAATGGGGGAATGGTAAAGCATTAGTAAAAATGATTGAAAAGATAGCAAAAAGAGAAGACATAGGTAAATTGTTGGGAGAAGGAGTCAAATTAGCTGCCCTTGGAATTGGAAAAAATTCTACTGAATTTGCAGTTCAATCGAAGGGGCTATCACCATCCTATCATGATCCACGTTGCTTTTTCAGTTATGCTATTAATTATGCTACATATAGTAGGGGACCATGCCATAATGGAAGTCAATCTCATTCATGCGAAAAAACAACCACACAACCTGATATAGGTATTAATGAACCTCAAGATAGGCACCAAGTAGAAGGGAAAGCTGAATTTACAATCAAATTACAAAATTTAATGTGTCTATTTGATGCTCTAGTTTTATGCAAATTTATGCATAATAGTGGTGCAATAAAAGTTCGTTCAATGTTAGATTTCTTGAATTATGTTACCGGGTTTAACATGAGTATAGAAGAATTTATGAAAGTGGGAGAACGAATCTTTAATTTACAAAGACTTTACAATGCAAGGTGTGGTATAAGCAGGAAAGATGATACCTTACATCCAAGGTTTCTTACACTAAAGAGAGAGCGGGGTGAACTTCCTCCAATCGGTAAATTGCTTAGTGATTATTATGAAATACGGGGTTGGAGTGAAGAGGGATTGCCTGTGGATGAAAAATTAGAAGAATTAAATATATAAAGCTAAAATATATTAGAAACCCGAAAAGAAAAATTAAATTTCAAGGAGGACAAAATGCCTTATAAAAAATTACATGAAATTGGAAGTATGAAAGTTAATCCACCAACAGAGCGTAGTCTGCAAATACTGTTTTCACCTCAAGTAGATGGCGATATGGAAAACTTTACAGCACTTATGTCAACTTTAGCCCCTCATTCAGGGCAAACAGGTCCCCACACTCATCCAGTTGATGAGCTCATATATATTATAACTGGTAGAGGTGAGGGTGAAGAAGATGGAAAGACATTTAAGATAGAACCCGGCACGATTATCTATGCTAAAGCAGGTGTTCCTCATAATTGTAAGAATTATAGTGATGAAACAATGCAGATGTACTGTATCTATGTACCTGCTTTAGCTGATGATGCAGTAGAAAGAATAACCAAAAATGCAAAGATAAGGGTAAAGAACTAATAATGAAAATAATAATGGAAATAATAATGGGGTCAGGTCTTGAAATATAACAAAACCTATGCTATATTAAATTATGGCCAGACCACTACGTATCGAATTTTCTGGAGCACTCTATCACATCACCTCACGAGGAAATGCCAGACAGACCATCTTCTTTGATGAGGAGGATTTTATTGATTTTCTGACTGTCTTATGTCAGGTAGCCAAACGCTATCACCTCCTTTTGCACTCCTACTGCCTGATGCATAACCATTATCATCTGCTTATTGAAACCCCGGAAGGGAACTTGGCCAGGGGAATGAGACAGTTAAACGGGACCTATACCCAGCACGCAAACAAAAGACACCAGAGGGTAGGACATATCTTGCAAGGCAGATACAAATCCATCCTGATAGATAAAGAAAACTATTTACTGGAACTGTCCCGCTATATCGCCCTCAACCCGGTCAGGGCAAACCTGGTAGAAGATCCCAAAGACTGGCCCTGGAGTGCCTATCCTCAGCTTATCGGTTTTAACCAAGGAGTTCCCTGTCTCTCCACCGATTGGATTCTTGCCCAATTTGCCCCAGAACGAAAAGCAGCCATCAAAGCCTATCAAGAATTTGTCCTCTCCGGAATTGATGCAGGATCTCCCTTAAAAAAAGTAAAAGGGCAACTCTTTCTTGGTCCTGAGCATTTTATAGAAAAGATCAAACATCTGATAGGCGAGCAAGAAAGCTTATCGGAAATACCGAAAAAGCAACGCTATGCAGCAAGGCCTTCTTTGCATGAAATTTTTCAGGGTAAAGATAAAAAGGCAAAAGAAGAGCAAATGTATCAAGCTTATCAAGAATATGGCTATACCTTAAAGGATATCGCACAATATCTTGGTGTGCATTACACTACCGTTAGTAAAATAATTAAAAGAATGGAAAATGAAGGAAAGAACTGATATTTCAAGACCTGACCCCCAAAGAAAAGTTCTCCCTATTCTTTTTTCTTTTTCGAATCATCAATAATTTCGGCATCAACAATGGTTTCCGCCTGATTTTCTTCTTTTGATCGACTTGTCTGTTTATCTGATGATTCGTCTTCTACCGGTTCTAACGGGATGATAATCCAGGCAATAATATAGGCAATAATACCTCCTCCTCCGAAGAAGATAGTTAATACTGCTAAAAGTCGGATAATATTAGAGTCAACATTAAAATATTCAGCAATTCCACCGCATATTCCGGCAATTTTATTATCTTTTCGAGAGCGATACAATTTTTTCATATTTTTTTTACCTCCAAATAATTATATTAGTAAATATTAAAACGAATATTCCTTAAAAAGATATTCGTTTATAATCAATTGTTCTTTTCTCAGGATAAAGATTTCCGAGAAATAATAAATAATAGGGGTCATATACTGTCTTGGAATATCATGATAATAATTATTTTATTTTCTGAGAAAGGGTTTTCTGCTAAGTGATTTCTATTCCTGCCCTCATTAAAATTTCTTTGATCTTTTCCTGTTCCTCAGGCTTGGTTGGCAAAAGAGGTGATCTGACCTCTCCCCCTTTATAACCAAGTAAGTTCATAGCATATTTCAGACCGCTGATACCATATCTGGTTGTGATGGCATGATTTACCGGTATCATACGAAGTTGTAATTCCCGGGCTTCATTTGTTTTGCCATCTTGTACCAGTTGAAAAATTTCAACACACTTTTCGGGGACAATATTAGCCAGGGCAAGGATACCACCTTTGCAACCCAGGGTGAGTGCTCCTAATAAAACGCCTGCTGAACCAACCAGAACGTTGAAATAGGGTTTGACCTGATTAAGATATTGACCGAGTTGATTAACATTACCACTACTGTCTTTGATACCAATAATATTGGGATGGTTTGATAGTGTTGATAGAGCTTCTTCGCTTAGATTAACTCCGGTAAATTTAGGGACGTTGTAGATTAAAATGGGTATTTCAGACTGTTCAGCAACAGTAGCATAATATTTTATTAATGCTTCGTCATTCATTTTATTGCCATAATAGAAAGGCGTGACAATGAGTGCGGCATGGGCACCTATCTTTGCCATTCTATTGGTTAGATAAAT
>CAYTVM010000013.1:0-10251 GCA_964441685.1 uncultured Atribacterota bacterium
TTTCATATAAATTATTTCCTGCAGAATCTACCACTACTATTGCAGGAAAATCTTTAACATAAAATCTAAAGACCGCTTCTGCTCCTAAATCTTCATAAGCTATCACTTCAGATTTTTTTATACTTTTAGCAATGAGAGCAGCCGTTCCCCCTATTGCTGCAAAGTATATTGCCTTATTTTTTTTAATACTTTTCATCACTTCTTTTGAACGTAAACCTTTACCAATCATCCCCTTAAGACCTCTTTCCAGCAAATCCGGAGTATAGGGGTCCATTCTATAACTGGTAGTGGGACCGACAGAGCCGCAAGAATACCCTGGTTTAGCAGGCGTTGGACCGGCATAAAAAATAATTTGTCCTTTTAGATCTATGGGAAGTTCCTTCCCTTTTTTAATTAATTCAAAAAACCTTTTATGGGCGGCATCTCTGGCAGCATAAATGTTTCCGGTAATACTTACAAAATCACCGGCTCTTAAATTAACAATTTCTTTTATATCTAAAGGCGCAGTTATTTTTATAATATTTTTCATAAAAACACTTTCCACTTATTTTATTTTTTTATATTATTCCTTCGGCATGTCGAGCGGCATGACAGCACACATTTACTGCTACCGGCATACCGGCTATATGAGTAGCTAGGTAATCAATATGCACTGCCAGACTGGTAATATTGCCTCCTAAGCCTGCTGGGCCAATACCTAAATGATTTATCTTGGTTAAAATTTCTTCTTCTAGATCAGCATATTTTGAGTTTTTATTGTGTTCGCCTATTTTACGGGCAATGGCTTTTTTGGCGATGACCATGGCCTTATCGATAGTACCTCCTACACCTACCCCGATTATGGTTGGAGGACAAGGGTTAGGACCGGCCTTTTTTACCGTTTCTATCACAAAATCTACAATTCCCTTCGCTCCATCTGCTGGTTTTAACATGGCTATAGCACTCATGTTCTCACTACCAAATCCTTTGGGCATTACCATAAATTTTATCTTATCTTCAGGAACTATATCGGTATAGATTATCGCAGGCGTATTAGTCTTAGTGTTCTTTCTTTCAAAGACCGGGTCATCCACTACTGATTTTCTAAGGTATCCTTCCTGGTAGGCTTCTTTAACCCCCTGGTTTATTGCTTCGGTAAATTCACCATCTGTTATATAAACTTCCTGACCTACTTCTACAAACACTACTGCCAACCCAGTATCCTGACAGATAGGCACCTCTTCTCTTGAGGCAATCTGATTATTCTCTATAATCATCTGTAAAACATGTTTCCCTATAGGAGAAGTTTCTTTTTCTAAGGTTTTCGCCAATCGTTGTGTAAGGTCTGGATTTATATAAAAATTAGCTTTGAGGAATAGCTCTTTTACCTTATCTTTAATCTGATTAGCTTTAATTTCTCTCATCCTATACCTCTTATACACTTAGGACACTTTTTAAACAGTTAATTATATATCACAAAAACTCACTATTTAACACAACATATGTGGCTAAGCAGCAAATTTTACTCTATAGGTTCTTTGAAAGCGAAATAATGAAAATGAATGTTGATATAAAAGAGAATATCATCATAAGAGTTTCCACTCTGGCTAATTGATTGTTAATGAATTAATTATGGCAAGATTACCAGTTAGATTTTATTTAACTTTAAATCCTTCTAATAATTTCTTCAGCAAATTCTGAGCATTTAACTTCTTGAGCCCCGCTAATCTGTCTGGCAAGATCATATGTCACTATCTTAGAAGAAATCGTCTTTTCTAAAGCATGAATAATTGCTTTTGATACTTCATTCCATCCTAAATATTCAAACATGAGACAGCCTGAGAGAATCATAGCTCCTGGATTAACTTTATCCAAATTGGCATACTTAGGCGCTGTTCCATGCGTCGCTTCAAACAAAGCAATGTTATCTCCAATATTAGCACCAGGACCTAATCCTAATCCTCCTACTTGAGCCAAAATGGCATCTGATAGATAGTCACCATTTAAATTTGGTGTAGCAATAATACTATATTCTCTGGGTCGAAGCAAGATCTGTTGAAACATCGCGTCAGTAATTCTGTCTTTTATGAGAATCTTCTTCTCTGGTACTTTACCATGATATTTCGTCTTCAATTCATTTTCAGTAAAAATATTATCCCTAAATTCCTCTTGAGCTATTTCATAACCCCAATCTTTAAAAGCTCCTTCGGTGTATTTCATTATATTGCCTTTATGAACCAGGGTAACACTGGGTTTATTATATTTGATAGCATATTCTATGGCTTTTCTAACTAATCTTTTACTTTTAAATTCACTCATAGGTTTTATGCCAATTGCGGCATCCTTGTCAATTTTAATCTTAAATTCTTTATTAATAAAATCTGATAACTTCTTAGTTTCTTGAGAGTAGGCTTTCCATTCAATGCCCAAATAAATATCATCAGTATTTTCTCTAAATATGACTACATCAACATATTCAGGATTCTTTACCGGTGCAGGAACGCCAGAAAAATGCCTGATAGGCCTTACACAGGCATATAAATCAAGTTTTTGTCTTAGCGTTACATTAAGGCTTCTGTACCCGCCTCCTATTGGTGTAGTAAGAGGTCCTTTAATCGCAATGCCATGTTTTTTTATTTCATCATACGTTTCATCAATGATCCATTTTCCATGTCTTTTATAACACTTTTCGCCTGCGAATATCTCTTCCCATTTTATTTCCCTTTTCCCTTGATATATTTTTTTTACTGCTCTATTAAATACCATTTGGGATGCATACCAAATATCCGGACCAATACCGTCGCCCTCAATAAAAGGAATGGTTATTTTTTCTATCATCTTAAATTATTTTCTCCTTTAATTTAATTTTTTATTTTTGTAATAAGGCAATATCCCCCCAGCCCAAACGATGGTCTTTTCTCTTTCGTTAAGATCATGAAGTGCTTCAAAAACAAAATTCTTGGATATATTCTTTATTTGAATATTGGATAATTTTAAATGATTTGTTTCAAATGCTAACATATCACCCTGTTCTATTTTATTGAAGTCTTCTTCATTCTTAAAAATAAGAGGTAAGATCCCGGAATTAATCAAATTATCTCTATGGATTCTGGCAAAGGACTTTACTATAATTGTTTGAATCCCTAAATACATTACTACAAGGGCTGCATGCTCCCTGCTGGAACCTTGCCCATAATTATTTCCTCCAACAATAATACCTGTTTTATCTTTTTTCATTCTTTGAAAAAAATCAGGATTAACATAGCGAAAGGTATATTCAGAAATTTTAGGTAAATTAGATCTTAATGACATTATTTCTGTCCCTGCTGGTAATATATCATCAGTACTGATATTATTACCCAATTTTAATTGAACCTTCGCTTGGATATAATTACTTAAAGAAGATTTTAATGGAATTGAAATAATATTTGGACCTCTTTCAATTTTAACTCTGTCTGGATGTTTTGATGGCGGAATAATCATTGAATCATCTATTATCAATGGTTTGTCAATATCAATTTCTGGATATTCTATCCCAAGATCACGAGGGTCAGTAATTTTACCTGTTATCGTAGCAGCGACAGCGCTTTCTGGACTGACCAAAAAGACTTGAGCATCTTTTGTTCCACTTCTGCCGGGGAAATTCCGATTAAAAGTCCTCAGACTCACTCCTTTAGAACGTGGTGAAAATCCGATACCGATACAAGGGCCACATCCCATCTCTAATATCCTTACACCAGCAGAAAGTAACCAATCTAAAGCACCTCTTCGAACTAATTCACGGACAACTTGACGTGATCCAGGATTTAATGCTACACTCACTTCAGGATGAATTCTCCTACCTTTTAAGATCTGAGCAACTTTCATTAAATCTCTCAAAGAAGAATTTGTGCAACTACCAATGGCTACTTGATCTACTTTTTTACCAGCAATATCTCTGATTTTAAGAACATTATCCGGAGAATGGGGCTGTGCAACCATTGGTTCTAAAGAATCTAAAATGATCTCTATACTTTGGTCGTAAATGGCATCTTTATCTTCAACAATTTCAACCCAATCACTTTCTCTTTTTTGTAATTTCATGAATTCGTAGGTTATATTATCACTTGGGAAAATAGAAGTAGTAGCACCCAATTCCGCTCCCATATTGGTGATGGTAGCTCTTTCAGAAACATGTAGAGAACTGACTCCACTTCCAGTAAATTCAAATACCTTATTAATTCCACCTTTAACACTTAACTTTTTTAATAAGTAAAGAATGATATCTTTAGCTGAAACGAAAGGTTTTAGTTTACCGGTAAGAATAACATTAACAACTTGGGGCATTTTCATATGGAAAGGATTTCCAGCCATAACCAGAGCTACATCAAGCCCTCCTGCTCCAATAGCTATCATTCCAATACCGCCACATGTGGGAGTATGACTATCAGATCCTAAAAGTGTTTTACCAGGTACTGAAAATCTCTCTAAATGTAATTGATGGCATATCCCATTTCCGGGACGTGAAAAGTATGCACCATATTTAGAGGCAGAAGATTGAATAAACCTATGATCATCAGCGTTTTTATAGCCATTCTGCAACAAATTATGATCTACATAACTGACGGATAATTCTGTTTTTACCTGGGGAATCCCCAAGGCTTCAAATTCCAAGTATACCATCGTTCCGGTAGTATCCTGCGTAAGTGTTTGATCGATTTTAATCCCTATACTCTTCCCGGCAATCATTTCCCCTTCGATTAAATGACTTTTAATCATCTTTTGAAATACGCCTAAGCCCATATTATTTTACCTCCTCAATAGGTTTTCATTCTTTAACAGTATGTATAAAAAGGAATAAATATCAATTGAATAAAAATTATTCGTAATGAAATTCTTAAATCTAGCTGTTTAAAGGAAGTTTTGCTCTTTTCTTTAATGCGATTATTTCAAAAACTACAACAAATAAAGCAATAATAGAAAGCCAGGGGTTTATTATGATTGATAAAATAGCAAAACCTGCACCTGCAAAAATAATTAAACGCTCATAGGCAGGGAGTTTCCCCCTAAGATAATTACCCAAGGCAACAACGGTGAAGTATACGCTAATCAAGGCCATGGTAAAATAAAAACCAAGTTTTAAAACGGACATTAAATTCCAAGTTTCAACAGGAATAATTAAAAGTTCAGGTTTATAAACAAAGGCAAAGGGAACAATAAGGGCGACGATGGCTGCTCGAAACGCCTGTATACCAGTTTTCCAAAAATCTCCTCCAGAAAGTGCAGCAGCAGCATAAGAAGTAACTGCAACCGGCGGTGTAAGTGGACCCAAAATGCCAAAAAAGAAAAGAAAAAAATGGGCAGCAAGATCAGGAACACCAAGCTTGATAAGAGCAGGAGCAAGCGTAATAACAGTAATAACATAAACAGCAGGAGTAGGCATTCCCATGCCCAATATAATCGCAATGACCATAGAAAGAATTAGAAGAATTAAAAGATTCCCACCTGATAATTTTATAAATATACTACTTATCCTGATAGTTAGACCTGTGTAAAGAAGAATACCCTCAATAAGTCCTGCCATAACACAGGCCATAACAACGCCCAATGATTTCGATACACTATCTTCCATGGAAGAGACCACAATATCTGACATTTTTTTAACTTTTTTGACAAAAAAGCCATAAAATATACTCAGGAAGACAGTAATAACTGCAATAAACGGAGGAAGATTTTGCCATTCAAACCCTAACAGCAATAGAATGATTGCAGAACCCACAACGAGCGTTAGAAATACAACTTTATGAAAAATAGGGTTATCTTTATATTTTATCCATTCTATGAGCATCGCTAGACCCAAAGCAGACATGGCACCATATTGCGGAGAAAATCCACGGGCAAGGACCCAAATAAGGACAATAATAGGCAAAATATAATAACCCTTTTTGATAATTTCTATCTTTGGCGGAAGTTGATCCGAAGGGAGACCTTCTAGACCAGCTTTATTAGCCTCCAGATCAACAAACATATAGACTCCAAAAAAATAGAGTAAAGCAGGCAAAATAGCAGCAATGGATATATTAATATATTTCATGCTTAGATAGACCGCCATAATAAAACTTGCCGAACCTAAAACGGGTGGCATGATTTGACCCCCTGTCGAAGCTGCTGCTTCAATAGCTCCCGCCGTTTCTGCAGAATAGCCAGTTTTCTTCATCAAGGGTATGGTAAATGCCCCGGTTGTCAGAACATTTCCAGTAGAGGAACCCGTCATCATACCTAAAGCAGCGCTCGAAAAAACAGCAACCTTTGCAGGACCACCTTTTTTTGAACCTGCCAAACTTATTGCGGCGTTAATAAAATATTCTCCCAATCCAATTTGCTTTAAAACACTCGCAAAAAACATGAAGAAATAGATGTAAAAGGTAGCAACCCAAACAGCTGTACCCCATAGACCTAAATTATAAAGATACATCATCCCCACAAGATTTTTGATATCATAATTTGAATTATAAACACCATAAATTAGAAAACCAATAGTTAAGAGAACCAAAGGTAGACCGAGTATCCTCCTGGCAGCTTCAATGGTAAGGATTATTGCCATCAAACCAAAGACAACGTCGATTGGATAGACAATACCCTGCCTTAAAGCAAGCGAGTCATAGACAAAAAAGGTATAGAAAAATGGAATGAGAATTAATATAAACAGAATCCAATCATAAAATGGCACTTTCTCTCGTAAACTTTTTGTTTCTCCTTTTCCTCCAATAGGAAATTTAATAAATACAAGTGCAGATATCAGACCTATAAAAAGAGCCATATTCTGTACATCTGCAAAGGTAAATGTCTCTATCAGGTGCATAACAGATCTAACTTTAAAATCAAGTGATATCGAGATATCTCGAAGAATCTCAAGGAAAACAGAACTAAATCCTAAGGGAAATATGATCATATATGTAGCAATGATAAGCGAAATAGTCAGAAATGTTTTATGTACGAAACCATTCTTTTTATCTTCCATTTTTTATTACTCCTTTGTAATATTATTTAAAAGAAAAGTTAATTTAAATATATGATGACTATTTTTTTCTTAAATTTTGTTACATATTAGGGGATTGTTTGATTCCTACAATATTTACGGTTTCAATCTATCTGGTATCTCATATCCTGCTTCTTGAAAATACTGATATGCGCCAGGATGTAAGGGGATAGGAATCCCTCTAAGTATATTCTCTAAATTTACATCCGCCTTTAGATAAGGCGCAACTGCCATTACTTCATCAAAGTGTGTCCATGTAACTGTTGTCATTTCATTAACAACTTCTTTTGGAATATCTGCATTAACAATCAAGAGCACAGGTAAGACAACGACATGAGCATCCTGATCATGACCCTCATAAGCACCTGCTTTAATGACTCCGGCATCGAAGTATCCCAAACCCACAAGTTTGTCAATAACATCCTGTGGCATATCAAGCGCTCTTATAGGAGTAGTAGTTGAAAATGCATAGAAGTTTGGATTCGGTGATGCGGTATGGTGGATGATGGCATCCACTTGCCCAAGTTTCAAAAGATCCATATCCTGAGGGTCTCCTACTTGCACCTTTATCACTAAATCCAAAAGACCGGCAGCTTTTAAAACATCTTCTGCTGCAACTGCATCTCCACTACCCGGTTCTCCTATGGCAATTTTTTTACCCTTCAAATCAGCAAAACTTTTAATATCAGAGTTAGCTTTCACTAAAAAATCGACATATAATTTATGCAATGTACCCCATGCTCTAATACTAGGGTAACTTTCCGTAAACATCTGCTCGCCTCTTGTTGCATAATATGCGATATTGGCTGTAGTAAGTGAAAATGCAGCTTCGCCTGTTCCTACCTTCCTGGCATTCGAAGCACCGCCACCTCCCACTGATGCCGTAGCGTATATATCATCAGTGTATAAACCAAGAACCATACATATACCGGAAAGCGCTGGGTAATATGTACCTGTTGCAGAACCAGTTGGAACTTTCCATTTGTAAATTTGCTGGGCATAAACAGGAAAGCTAGTTAATAATAGGGATAACACAAGTAAACTTATAAAAACCAAGTAAAATTTTCTAGATTTCATATTTTTTCCTCCTTTTGAAATATTTTATCAAACAATCCCCTAATATTTCTTTGACTACAAATGAAACTTTTTTTTATTTTATTATTCTCCCCTTTTTTCATCATATTTTTTACTTACATAGCCATTATTCTTACTTCGATTATAAAGAAATGGATAATCTTAAATATCTTAAATATCTTCAAAATATTCTTCTTAATGATTCGCTATGATTTAATCGTTTCCTGTTCTTGTTTTTCTGTTATTTCCCCTGACATCTTCGATTTCTTTAGAAGACCATTTTCTAATTAGAAATCCTCTATGTAGAATAATTTTATCAATCCTACTGATGCTAATCGATAAATTGCTTCTCTGATAAAAATTATTGTATACCTATATAAAATTATACGATTTATTTCTTAATAAGTCATCCTTATAAGTCATCCTTTTTAGAAATATTTTTAATTCTTTTTTAAAATCTTCTGTAAGCCTTATTTTAAATGCTCTTTTTGATGAGAAAAAATAAGGAAACATGCTGGGTTCCCTCTTTCAAGGGGAGGATAGAGGGCACGATGCATCGTGCCCCTACATTACTATTTTATTAACTTTTTGGATTATAATTATACTAATTTAATTATTGTTTTTCTTATAATATTTTTTTAGCTTTTTGGATAGATTCCTTGACTCTCTTTAAAGAAGTTCCACCAATGGAGTCTTTGGCGTTAATAGCAGATTGAGGTTTTAAAATTTTTAAAACATCTTTATTAAAATCTTTATGGAAAAAATTCAATTCTGAAAGAGTTAAATCTTCCAATATTTTTTTATTTTCCAAACAATAAATAACAATGTTCCCTACTAATTTATGGGCTTCTCTAAAAGATACGCCTTTTTTTACCAAATAATCCGCCAATTCGGTAGCGGTAGAAAAATCTCCCTTGATACCCTTCTCCATCTTTTCTTTATTAATCTGCATAGTCTCTATCATCTTACTCATTAAGAATAAAGACATATTTAAAGTAGATACGGTATCAAATAAGGGCTCTTTATCTTCTTGCATATCATGATTATAGGCCAGGGGCAGTGCTTTCATCACAGTAAACAGATTTATCATGTTTCCATAAACTCTTCCAGTTTTACCTCTAATCAATTCTGCAGCATCGGGATTTTTCTTTTGGGGCATAATGCTGCTACCAGTACAAAATGAATCATCCAATTCAATAAAATTAAATTCTTTAGAAGACCATAGTATGATTTCTTCACTTAAACGGCTTAAATGCATCATTAAGATAGCAGAAGCCGACAAAAATTCTAAAATATAATCTCTATCGCTGACGGCATCAAGACTGTTTTCTGAAACCTGATTAAATCCTAATTGTGTAGCTACATATTCTCTATCAATAGGAAAAGAAGTACCTGCCAAAGCGGCAGAGCCTAAAGGAAGGATATCACCTCGTTTATTCAAATCTTGTATTCTTCCCTTATCCCGTTCAAACATATAAAAATAAGCCATCAGATGATGAGAGAAAAGAATGGGCTGGGCATGTTGAAGGTGGGTATACCCGGGCATAATTATCCCTAAGTTTTTCTGGGCAGTCAACATAAGAGATTTTTGTAAATCTTTCAATAAATCCTGGATTATTAAAACTTCTTCTTTTAAATACATCCTTTCATCAAGTGCAACCTGGTCATTTCTGCTGCGTGCGGTATGAAGCTTACCAGCGATATCTCCGATTTTTTCTTTCAAATGATTTTCCACCCAAGTATGGATGTCCTCTACTTCTTCGGAAATTGACCAACCGTTCTTTTGTACATCCCTTAAGATTACCTTCAATGCAGTCACTATTTTTTGACTTTCTTCATGCGAGATAATATTACATTTTCCTAGCATTTTTGCGTGTGCAATACTGCCGGTAATATCATAAACGGCTAATTTTTTATCAAAAGAAAAAGAAGAGGTAAATTCTTTCATTTCTTTATTGATTTCTTTTTTAAATCTTCCACCCCATAAATTTTCCATTTGCCCCTCCCTATATAATGTCATACTTTCGTAGATTATGCTTAAATTATATAGATTAAAAGGGCGTATGGCAATACGCCCTTACTTTTTTCTTTATAAACTCGGAACTAGTAAATTGCAACACACATCTTATTGTTATTACTTATCACTGATTGCTTGTTACAGCATTTCCCATACGCCAAAC
>CAYTVM010000013.1:10351-13662 GCA_964441685.1 uncultured Atribacterota bacterium
CTGGTCATAAGTAGCCAAGTTGAAATCATAGAGAGAATTTTTGGATTTTCTACCGACGACTACACAACTACCTTTAAATAATTTAACTTTTATGGTCCCGGTTACTTTATCTTTAATTACTTTTACAAAACCATCCAGGGCCTCTTTTAAAGCAGAAAACCATAGGCCATAGTAAGTTAATTCAGAATATTTTTGAGAAATAATCTGCTTAAAATGGGATAATTCTCGAGGATGTACCAACCCTTCCAGGGATTGATATGCCTTTAGCAAGATAGTTGCACCTGGGCATTCATAGATTTCCCGAGATTTAATCCCTACTAATCTATTCTCTACCATATCCACTCGTCCTACGCCATTTTCTCCTCCAATTTTATTTAAGCTCAAAATTAAACTCGTCAGAGACATTTTCTCTCCATTTATACTCTGCGGCACTCCCTTTTCAAAATATATCTCCAAATAAGTTGGTTGGTCAGGAGCCTTCTCCGGACTTACCGTCCATTGGTAAACTCCTTTTTCCGGAGGCTCTACCCAGGGATCTTCCAATACGCCGCATTCAATTGATCTTCCCCATAAATTCTGATCTACACTATATGGATTTTCCACATCTACGGGAACAGGAATATTATATTTCTTGGCATATTCAATTTCTTCTTCACGGGTAAATCCCCATTCCCTTGCTGGGGCAATGACCTGTAAGTTAGGATTTAACGCGGCGATAGACACTTCAAATCTTACCTGATCATTACCTTTGCCGGTACAACCATGAACAATAGCTTCTGCTTGTTCTTTTTCGGCAATCTCAACCATAATTTTAGAGATTAATGGTCGAGAATAAGCTGTGGCTAAAGGATAATTTGATTCATAAACCGCACCTGCTTGCAGCCCGAGCAGAACATATTCCCTGGCAAATTCTTCTTTGGCATCAATAACATAAGATTTACTCGCTCCAACTTTAAGCGCTTTTTCTTTTACATATTCTAAATCACTATTCTGTCCTACGTCAACTGCCACCGCAATGACTTCATCACAATAATTTTCCTTTAACCATTTTATGGCTACTGATGTATCTAATCCCCCGGAATAAGCCAGCACTACTTTTTTCATTTTTTTCATTTTCCCATACTCCTTTTTATTTTGTGTTATATTTTTTTAAAAACAGAAATTTATATCCTATAGTATAATTAGGTAAACTTTTGTGCCAGGCACAAAAGTTTACCCTTGAAATATTTTGTCTAAAATATCTATTAAATAATCTATCTCTTCTTCTTTTACAATTAACGGAGGAAGAAAACGTAAAACTTTTTTAGCAGCACAATTAATTAATACTCCCTCTTCGACGCATTTTTTTACTATCTCCTGGCCTTCTTCTTTTAATTCCATCCCCACCATCAGGCCTAAACCTCTTACTTCTTCTATCTTCTCCGGATACTTTTCTTTGAGACCTTTTAATTTGTCTTTAAAATATTCTCCTTTTTTCTGACACTTCCCAACTAAACCCTCCTCTTTTAAAACTTTTAAAAAAGCTATCGCCACTGCACAGGCTACAGGATTACCACCAAAAGTAGTGCCGTGATCACCGGGTTTAAAAGAAGAAGCTACGTTATTTTTGGCAATTAATGCTCCGATAGGTATCCCTCCCCCCAAAGATTTGGCAATAGTTAAAATATCCGGTTCTACACCATAATGTTGGTAAGCAAACATCTTTCCGGTTCGACCCAAACCGCACTGGATCTCATCAAAGATTAGCAATATTCCTTCCTTATTACATAATTCTCTTAATCCCTTTATAAATTCCTGAGTAGCAATTTTTATACCACCTTCTCCTTGAATGGGCTCAACAAGCACTGCAGCTACTTCTTCATCAACTGCTGCCTTTACTGATTCAAGGTCATTAAATATCGCCTCCTTAAATTTAGGTAAAAGAGGAAGATAATCTTTCTGATATTTATATTGACCGGTAGCAGCCAAGGTAGCAATCGTCCTACCGTGAAAAGAATTTTTCATATAAATTACTTTATATTTATCTTTGTTTTGCTCCTTAAAATATTTAACTGCTAATTTAATGGCACCTTCATTGACTTCTGCTCCACTATTACCAAAAAATACTTTATCCCCATAAGAAAGCTCTACCAACATCTGAGCTAAAATGATCTGTGGTTCACTATAAAAAAGATTAGAACAATGAATTAATTTTTCTGCCTGATTCTTCATGGCCTGAACTAATCTAGGATGACTGTATCCCAGGGCATTTACTGCTATACCACCGATAAAATCGTAGTATTGCTTTCCTTCCAGGTCCCATACCTTCATCCCCTCACCTTTGTCTAATATCATAGCTGGTCTGCTATAAGTCTGAAATAAATATTTTTTTTCTTTTTCTATTAATTCTTTTGTTTTCATAAACTTTGTTCCTCCTTATTTAATATATATAGATGATTAAGTACTCCGATTTTATTTTAAGTATACTCATCAGCAAATAATTTCTGTTCCTATCCCACTATTGGTAAATAATTCTAATAAAATAGAATGAGCATGGTTACCATTTAAGAAATGCACTTTATTGACTCCACCCTCTAAAGCTTGAACCGCTGAATCTACTTTGGGAATCATTCCCTTTTGGATCTGTCCAGATTTAATTAATTCCTTAGCTTGATTAACGGGTAAACTGCTAATCAAGGAGGTTGGGTCTTTAAAATCCTTGAATATTCCATCTACATCACTCAAATATATCAACTTCTCTGCTTGTAGAGAAATGGCTATCTGACCTGCTACAGTATCAGCATTAATGTTGTATCTTATCCCTTCTTTATCCACTCCAACCGTAGCAATTATCGGGATATAATTTTTTTCCAGTAAAATTGTTAATATTTCGGGATTAATTTTTTCCACTTCTCCTACCAATCCCAACTCCGGGACTCGGTGTTTCTTAACCGTCAAAAGCTGGGCATCTTCCCCACTCAGACCGATACCCTTTACTCCATTTCCCGGACCTTCAGAGATATAAAGATTAATCTCTGCTACCAAACGAGTATTAATCTTACCGATTAAAACCATTTCAGTTATCTCCATTGTCTCTTCATTGGTTACTCTTAATCCATCAAGAAATTGGGGAATCATGTTCCTCTTTTCCATTTCTACAGAGATCTCCGGTCCTCCACCATGAATAATCACCGGCTTCATTCCCACATATTTCAGAAGAATAATGTCTTTTATAATTTGTTTTTCTAATGCTTTATTCTTCATGGCACTACCACCGTATTTTATAACCACTATTTTATCCCAGAATTTTTTAATATAAGGGAGAGCTTCCA
>CAYTVM010000014.1:0-3311 GCA_964441685.1 uncultured Atribacterota bacterium
TAGCCTTTTTTTATAAGAATATCCTGACAGACCATATCTTGGCAAAGTACTACTGCACAATCAGGAGATATTCTCAATCTTTCTGATATATCATCGGGAGTAGCTACGCCTAATTCTTTAATTGTCTGAAAAAGTTTTTCTTTGTGTTTTGTCATTATTGCTCTAACTTTTGCCATTTTTTTTACCTCTCATTAATAATCTATAGTCATTTGTTAAGTTGTTATTTTTTCTCTTTTCTGCCCTCTGTCTTCTGTTCTCTGTCCTCTGTTTTCAGAAGTCAGAAGTTAAGCTTTTATTTTTTCTGTTTTCTCACCTATCTTACCGGATACAATCCCATTTAGCGCTTCCGCCCATTCATCTATTTCTTTACCGGCGAAAGAGGCTGTTCTTTTGATTAAATTAGCCTGAGAAAATATATCAAGAACTTTTTCTTTTTTGCTATCAAGGCCGCTTGTTTTTCTCATCTCGGTGTTTACCCCAATCATCCTATCCACAGGAAGATCAAAAACCATCTTCCTCTCAAAATCGCACCACCAGCACAATCTCTTATTCGTAAGATAGAGATGGCCTGGCCTCCAGGTCTCTTGTTTTATACCGGAGACAGGAACTAAATACCATACCTTTTTCCCTCGGTGAGTAACATCTTCTCCTTCGGTCAGGAAGTCAATGGGTCCCTCTTCAAACTCAGGAAGTACAGGGCTCACCTCTAAAGAAAGACCTAAAGTTAATAAATTTTGCTCAATAGCATCTTTTAACTGATTTGTTTCTACTGCGCTAAGCTGATGCACTTGATCCTGTTTATCTATAAGATAAAGTACCTGTTTTTTCTTTCCTTTAGCAAAATGCGCCTCCTCTCTGGTTACCAATGCCTTTATTTTTTCTAAGGGTATCTGAAAGGTAATTTCCCTAAAATCTTGACGGTAAAGAATAAGCCTTTGATTAGTTAAATAAAAATAGCCTGGCCTCCAGGTATGATATATCCCTTTACTATAGTAATAAGAACCATACATTTTCAGGGCAATTTCTTCTCCTTCAACTAAAGAAAGGACATTTTTCTTCCTATGTTCTCTTTCCCAGGCCCTACTTTTTTCATCCCAGGCCTGCATCACTCCATATTTTAGCATGGTCTCCATCCCCGCCAATGCTGCCCTTAAATTGACACCGATTAAAGGAACGCCAGCCACAGAAATTATAATATCTGCGTTAATGACCAATCCTTTATCTAAAATTCGATCTAACAGATCTACTAAAGTTGCATGTGTATCTCTGGATGGTTCCATTTCTTCTCCTTATACAAAACTATATGGTGGCCAGGGACCGGTAAAACGAACAAAAAATCCTTTTATATGGTTAATTTTTTCTAGCTCTTCGCCCAATGTTTTACTCTTTCCCTTGAAAATCAAACAAGAGAGATTCAACAGCATTTGTTTATCCTCTTCAAGTTTTTTGGTCCTTTCTACCTTAATTTGGTCAACACATTTTCTAATCTGCTCATAAAAATCCTTAAAATATCTATCTGCTTCTTTTTCCATCTCTTTTTTTAATAGATTCTCTAACTTCTGCTTATACATATAAGCCAAACCCTTAGATTTGGATTTAATCTCCTCACTCAATTTCTTAATCTCAGGGTTTGTCTCAATGAGCCCTTCGCTGATAATTTTGGGGTCCCAAAATACCTGCACTCCAAACTCAGCTCCGTCTTTAAGCTTACCCAGTTTTTGCCTTAAGTTTTCATAATCGTCCTTCAACCACTTCTTCATGTTCTCATCAGGAGCAATACCCTCTTCACCCTTAATGATGGTATCAAATCCCAGGGGTAAAACTGTGCCAAATCTCTCCCAGGCGACCTCCACAACTTTCTCGTGAGCAGTTGCCCAAGACTTCATCTTTTCCTGGTCCTCTGATTTATAGGGTTCTGGTAGGCAATTATGGACCACAGCACATAAATCTTGGTAGGGGATAGTATAAACGCTACAACCCTCTATTCCAATATTACCAAGAGTTATCTCTTCACTTCCCTCGAATATACAATAAAGATATCTTGCTCCAGTGCTTCCCACGGCAATACCTCCCAATTACAGAATTTTTTCATCATTTTCCTACCCAGATCCTCTAATAATCTCTTTTTTTAGCAGCAGAAGTTACACCAATCTTCTGTGCCTTTGTGCCGCAATTGGGGCAGAATTTAACATCCTCCCAGTACTTCCAGGTTGTACCACATTTCTCACACCCAAGAGTTAAAGACTCGCCACAATTTGGACAATAATCGTGGCTTCCTGTGCTGACACCACACTTTGGACATTTAAATGGATTTGCCATTCTTATACCTCCTTTCAAATTCCCTTCTCTTCTGCTTCTTTTCTCCACCTTTCGGGATTTATCATCTTGTCTAATACATCATCCACAATACTATCCAATCCATCCCTTACGGATTTAACCGACTCAGTAACACCCTGTTCCTTTTTTATCTCCTCAATAGCCACATCTAAATCCATAAGGGCTTCCCCGAGTCTCTCCATCTCTTCCTCAGATAAACTGCCCCCCTCCATACGTTTCATTGCCTGGAGGTTAAGAGCGTCTTTAATTATTTCTACTAAAGCAATAACTAACCCTAAAAGCCCATGTTTTAAATTGTTTTCATCAATATCAATTGGCATCTTTTTCTCCCTTAATCAGAAGTCAGAGGACAGAAGACAGAAGTCAGATTTTTCTGTGATCTGTTTTCTGATCTCTATTCTCTGTTATAACGCTTTCGATTTGAGCGCCTTGGCTTTAGTGGCGGATATCCAACCACACCATGGACACCCGGTATCAGTAAGAACTTCTACCGGCACTCGTTTGTTACATTGCGGACACTCTTCTTTACCTACCATAGCCTCTTTCCAGGCGGCAGTCTCATAATTAGTACCAGATGGAAACTCCAAACCATATTTGGCAGCAGTCTCAAACGAAGCCAATGCTGCCCGAACCTTGATACCCAGAAGCTCCACCCCGGCAACAGATACCGTGATATCGGCATTTATCACCAGACCTTTATCCAAGATACGATCTATAACATCAACTAAAGTACCAGCTGTATCTCTTGTCGCTTCCATGACCATTTTCTGCCTCCTTCGCCCTATTCAGTTATATTTATTATTTAGCCGTGCACTTAAATTACTCTTTTTCCATTGAATCCATACGCCTACGCATGGACTTTCTCTCAAAATTCAAAAGGTTTCCATCTTCATCAAGAAGAACTTCATATAAAGCTAAGATATCCATCTGATCAGGAATAGACCGCTTCTCCACCATCTCAATAGATATATTCC
>CAYTVM010000014.1:3411-13593 GCA_964441685.1 uncultured Atribacterota bacterium
ATATCCATCTGATCAGGAATAGACCGCTTCTCCACCATCTCAATAGATATATTCCATCCCTTTTCATCCTTGCTAACCCTTACCGTAGAAGAAGTTGCCAACCCGGTTAATTTACTTAATTCCTTACGTGCCTTTTCAATTAAAATTCCTAATTCCTTAGCCATTTTTACTCCTCCGCTCTCTTAATTTTTTTTAACCTTTGCATTAATTCTTTTTCTATCTGATTGTAATCCTCTTCACTGATCTTGCCTTCGTCCAAGAGCAGTTGATACTCCTTGAGCTTTTCTATAACTCCTTCTTTGGTTACCAGGCGCTCTTTATCCACTTCATTCATTATTCCCTCAAGTACCTTTTTTGCCAAAGTTAAGGGCATCTTTAATAAATCATCAATAATAAAAGCCATTTTTTATGCCCCCTTAAAACCCTTTTAATTTAATATTAACGAAATTATAAGGTGGAACAGGACCGACATACTTAAACTTCAATTGATTCTCATATTTTTGGGCTAATTCGTTCACTCTTTTATCAAAATCTTTTTCTTTATTTTTATCCACTAAGAAAGAGGAGTTAAGAAGCATTTTGATGCCTATGGGTTGGTTAAGACGGCTATCGACAGCTATTTCCTTAAGAGAACTATAAATTTTCTGGACATATTTCTTTTCCCATTCCTTAACTATAGACTCAACCAATCTACCTGCCTTAAGTTTGGCGTTTTGATCTTCCTTTGCTGATAAATCAACTATTTTCTTCTTTAATTCTTGAAAGTCTTTAACTCTACTCTCCATCTCTTTCACTACCGCATCCTCTATCCAGAGGACTTTTACCCCTAACTCTATTTTGCCCTTAAGCATTTTTAATTGCCGCATAAATTCTAAATAGTTTTGTCTTAAAAGTTCGGTTACTTTCTCCTCATTTTCAGCAATAATTCCGAAACTCATCGGAAGAATAAGATATTCCCTGGCGATTTCTTCAAGAACATGGGTATGAGCTAAAAGATTCACTCTGATAGGGTCGTATTCTATCTCCTCTGCCTCACTGAGTACGGCAGCTAAATCCTGATAATTATATGAATATACCTTCTTTCCATCAATTCCACTAAAACTAAATTCTTTTCTTTTGGATTCTTCTATAAAACCATAGATATATCTACTTACCGGCATAATTCTTTCCTCTTCCTTTTTACTTCCATAAATTTAATCTAAATGAGCTTTCAGTGACTTAATGGCTTCTTTAAAGTGCCTTAGAGAAATCTTAAAAGCGGCATCATTCTTCTTTTCTATCTTTCCTGCCTTTTTTTTAATAAATTCCCTGATTGCTGCCATAGAAGCCTCTCTGCAGATCGCCTCAATATCCGCCCCGGTTAAACCTTCTGTTTCTTCAGCCAAAACAGGAGGGTTCACATCATCAGGCAGAGGTTTCCCTTGCAGGTGAACCTGAAAAATCTTCTCCCGGCTCTTTTTATCCGGTATCGGGACTTCTAAAATCAGATCAAATCTACCCGCTCGCAGGATAGCCGGGTCAATTAATTCCCTCCTATTGGTAGCTGCTAAAACTATCACTCCTTTAAGTTCCTCTATCCCGTCCAGCTCAGTTAAAAATTGGCTAATGACCCTTTCTGTTGCCTGAGAATCCCCGCTTGTTCCCCGTTGCGGAACCAGGGAATCAATTTCATCAAAAAATAGAATAATAGGAGCAGCCTGCCTTGCTTTACGAAAGAGTTCCCTTACCCCCCGCTCTGACTCTCCAATGTATTTTGACATAAGCTCGGGTCCTTTAACGGATATAAAATTTACCTCACTTTCATTGGCCAGGGCCTTAGCCATCAAGGTCTTTCCCGTCCCTGGAAGTCCGGATAACAAAATACCTTTTGGTGGCTTAGTGTGGGTATAATCGAATAAACCAGGATATTTTAAAGGCCATTCCACCACTTCAGTTAGAGCTTCTTTAATCTCTTCCAGTCCACCCACATCATCCCATTTCACATTGGGAATTTCCACAAAGACCTCTCTGATTGCCGAGGGCTCCACTTCTTTCAAGGCCGCCCTAAAGTTATCCATAGTAACCTCTAATTCTAAAAGCATTTTATAAGGGATCTCATCTAATTCGAAATCAATATTAGGCAGGATAATTCGTAAGGAATTCATAGCGGCTTCCCGGCATAAGGCTTCTAAGTCAGCTCCTACAAAACCATGGGTGATCTGGGATATTTTTTCTAAATCTACATCTTTGGCTAAAGGCATCCCCCGGGTATGAATATGCAAAATTTCCAGACGAGCCTTTTGATCAGGGATACGTATGGAAATCTCCCGATCAAATCTTCCTGGTCTTCTTAAAGCCGGATCAAGAACATTGGGAATATTGGTAGCTCCAATAACAATTACTTCCCCTCGAGACTCCAATCCATCCATCAGGGCTAATAGTTGAGCCACTACCCTTTTTTCTACCTGTTTCTCTCCTCCCATTTCCTCCCGCTTGGGGGCAATAGCATCAATCTCATCAATGAAGATGATAGAAGGGGCATTAGTTTGGGCCTCCTTAAATACACTTCGCAGACGAGCTTCGCTTTCTCCGTAGAATTTCCCCATAATTTCGGGGCCGCTTATATGGCTAAAATGTGCCACCGTCTCCTGGGCTACTGCCCGGGCGATTAAAGTCTTTCCACATCCTGGAGGACCATAAAGCAAAACCCCCTTGGGGGGTTCAATGCCTAATCTTTCAAAAATTTGAGGATATTTTAGAGGAAGTTCGATCATCTCCCTAATTCTTTGAATTTCCCGGCCCAGTCCGCCAATATCTTCATAAGATATCTTTAACTGTTTTCCGGTTACTTCCTTCTCTTCTTTCATCTTGATGGTAGTACCGGTATGGATAAAAACCGGCTGTTTAGCAGGAAGGGTGGAAACCACCATAAAATCAAAGCTTCGTGCACCAAAAAGATTGGCTCTTATTCTATCCCCCTCTATTAAAGGTAAACCTTCTAACAGGCTACCTATATATTTAGTATCCTCAGCCCCACGCATAGACTTTATTAGAGTTAAGGGAGCCAGAACTATTTTATCGGCTAATTTGCATTCACATTTTTGAATACTTACTTTTTCGTCTAATCCTGCCTGGGTATTCTCTCTTAATAAACCATCCATCTGTATGGTCGCCTTTCCCCTATCCTCCGGATAGGCAGGCATAATTTTAGCGACTGATTTTCTTTTACCAAATACTTCTATTATTTCCCCTACTTCTATACCCATTTTTTTTAAATCTGCAGGGTCTATTCTAACGATTGCCCTTCCTACATCTTTGGCTTTTGCTTCTGAAACCTTCAGGGTTAATTTTATATTTTTAGTCATAGTTTATTCCTTACTTGATTTGTATAAATTAAGTAGCCAATCTTGATATCTTTGGGTAAATATTTATATACTTTATGTTCACTACCTATAAATAAAATCCCCATTTCATCTCTTCTTAAAGTTTTATTTATCCTATTTGCTATATAGCGATCTCTTCTTATAAGTAACTGCTTATTTTCTTCTTTGTATTCCTTTTTAGCAGAAGTAGTAATTATATTTTTAATATTATTATACTCCTCTAAGAGGAGCTCTTTACTCTCGGTCCCCTCTAATTTAGCCTCCTTATTAATTAATTCTAAAATTATCTTATAATTTATACTACCTCTTTCGGCTAATGTTTGTACTATATCTAACTCTTTACCACAGAGAGGCAATCCATCCTGGTATATCCTTACTTTTTCATAAGTTAATTTTAATCCTTTAATCTTGGCTTTTACCCATCGCCACATTTTTTTTACTAATTTGAGGTGTTCTTCCCATTTTTTTTCTCCAAACTTTAATATATATTCCTCTTTTAACCTAAGAGCTACTGAGCCCATTTCAAGCTCAGTGTGAATTACTGGAATATATATCAGTCTTCTCAATTTTTTCTCCTTGCCTATATTTTCTCTAATTTTATCTCTAACATGCCATTTTTATAAGAAGATTTCATACTTTCTTTATTTCCCTTGGCAGGAAGTAAAACCTCCTTAGCATATTTTCTTTCTTTGTTTTCTGCAGATAGCTTAAGAATATCTCCTTCCAAGTTAATCTTGATATTCTCCTCAGAAACTCCAGGCAGCTCCGCAATGACTAAAATATGATCCTTTTCATCAAATACATCGACTATCGGCTCCCTGATTTCTTCTACCACCGGGCCTTTTGGTGTTTCTTTAATATTTCCAAAGGTCTCTATTAGGGGTTTTCCCCCTACTAAGGTTCTTATGCTAAAACCATAAATACCTTTTGCATCTTTAGGTAACCCTTTAATTTCACCAACTTTTTTAATTTCTCCTGCTTCTTTAGTTACCTTGTCTGCCAAATTAATCAAGTCACTAAATCCCTTAAATATTCCTCCCAATCTCACTTTTCCCATATCAAAGTCAAATTCCAGGCCTTCTTTTTCTTCCTTTTTATCTTTTTCGGCCATTTTTTTCACTCCTTTTCTCTTTATTTTAGGTTTAAATTTACAAAATTATAGGGTGGAGTTGGCCCAACATACTTAAATTTTACTCTTTGGGCATATTTGACTACCAATTCATTTACCTGATTATCAAATTCCCTTTCCCGGGCTCTATCCACTAAAAAAACAGCATTTACTAACATCTCATCACCTTGAGTTTCATGGAGGTGAAAATGATAAGAGATTCTTTTTAAAACATTGATTATCTCCTGGCCTTCCTTATCCCTTTTTACCTCCAAGGCGGTCTTTACTATTTTTCCTAATTTTATCCCCTCGGCATAACTTCCTTGAAGAGATTTTTTAGCTATTTTTTCCTTGAGAGATTTAATTTTTTTGTTTTCGTCTACCAGCTCCTGGAAAATAACTTTCATCTCCTTCCAGAAAGCCTTTAAGCCTAACTCTACCTTATTATCCAGATCCTTTAACAGATTTTTAAGTTCCGGATATCTTTTTCTTAAGAGGCTTCGGACTTCCTCAGCACTTCCTGCCACGGTGCAAAATCTCATGGGAAGAACGGTATAATTCTTCATCACCTCTTCCACAACTTTTTCATGAGCGATTAAATTTTCTTTATCCACCACATATTTTTCCAGGGAGGAGTTGCTAATGACTGCGCTGAGATCCTCATAGCCAATGGTAGATACTATGTCGCCTCTTCCACCAATTCCTATGGGACCAAAATTTCTTCCCTCATTGGTAGCGATGATACAATAAATATATTTACCTTCTCCTGCCATTATATTCTATCCTTCCGATGCATTATTTCTTGTTCTAAAGAGGAAATATAACTATGGGGTGATCTTCTTCTCCTTATTTTAGCCCATTCTCGGGCCATTATTCTACGAACAAGAACTCCCAGGGAAGCCCCGTTCATACTTTTTGGTTTTCCCTCCTCTTCTTTTTTTTGAAATTCAGTCATTCCCTGCTCTAACCAATTTACTATTCCCCTATCACCTAAATTCTTTTCTTCATATTTTTTTAAGTTTATATTTAATATTTCAAAAGATGAATCTTCTTTTTTCATAATTAGCCGGAAGGCTTTCCCCCTATTTCTTCAAGAATCGGCAGAGTCAAAAACCGGATTAGATGATTAGCTGATCAACAGTGTTTATCGATCAGTGCCTTAACTAGATTTTTTATTTTTACTTGATTAATACTGCTTCCGATACGACTGGTCTCCGAGGCTAGAATATCCTGGCAAATTTCTCTAAAAATTTTATTTTTAGCACCTACCAGACCGCCTAAAGTGTCTAAGCTTTTAGCAATCATAATACAACCCCGGATAGTCGGTCTAAATTCACATTCTTCGGACACCCGAAGATCTCTTACGATATCTACAATTTTTGCTGCATCTTGGTAGGATAGATGAGACTTGGCTTTGGTGATGGAAATCTCCGTCTCCCTATCAAAATAATCTAAATCCATAGTAATCATTCTATCCCTCAGGGCATCTTGACTGCGGTGAACCCCGGCATACTCTTCGGGATTACTGGTAAAGATAGCGATAAAATCAGGGTGAACTTTTAGATAATCACCACCTCCGCGAGCGGCGGGTAAACCCATCATTTTTTCCTGTAGAATGGAAAGCAGGACATTGTTGGCTTCCGGACGAGAACGGGTAAATTCATCATAAATAAGGATAAGCCCATGCTCAACTGCCACGGTCAAGCGATTGTCTACCCAGCTTTTCTGAACATCTTCCTCGGCTTTCATCACCGTATGGATAAAATTGTCCACCACTCTCCTGGTACGATAACCCTGCTCTCCCCCCACTAAATCAGAAGTAGTAAATTCTTCATCTCCATGAATCATAATCACCGGCCGGTCAATTATACTGGCCAGATGCAGGGCAAGCGTAGTTTTCCCGGTTCCCGAAGGTCCCCGGAAATGGAGGGGAAAGCCGGCCTTAATATACCCTAAAGCTCTTACAGTTATCTCCTTAACAAATTTTGTTTCTATAAAATTAGGTAGTGCACGAGCTTTCAAAACAGTTGTACCTTTGTTGACCATAATCATTAATCACCTCACTGCTTAAAAATCAATCTTTAATTCTTTAAATTTCGAGTGTTTAAAAACCCGGTTAGTCTTTTGAGGGGAAGAATGATCTTTTTCCCAACTCCCCTTTTGTAATTTTTTTCTCCATTCTAAAACCTGTTTATTTTTATTGACTATCTTAGTTAATTTATCCCTGATTTCTAGCATTTTCTCTTGAGATTTTTTTACCGCTAAGTCTTGCTGAGAAAATCTTTGTATATCTTTTTGAATTTCTTGACTTAATTCCTTATCATCCACAAGTGTTTCCAGAATCTTTTGCTCTTTTTTGGTTCTGGATAAGGAATTAGTCGTTCTAATCTTTCGTTCGTTTCTATTTTCTAAACCGGTCTTAAAATCTCGAAATGTTTTTAGTGCAACTAAACTTTCGTGCTTCATAGACACCTCCATTGTTCGGCTTACCTAGTTTTTCCTATATCATAGGATAATATAAATTCTCTTCTTTCCGGATTTTATTTTCTTCCATAAGTTCTTTCACTGTAAGTATATACCATCTCCAATCCTTTCCCAGCTCTGCACCAATTTCAGTGAGTTTCATTCCCTCGGGGTGTTTCTTAATTAAGACTAATGCTTGTTTTTTGTCGCTTAACTCCTCCGCAATTTTTGTCTTTTTGGGAAGGGTTTCTTTTATGGTCTTTTTTTCCAGCACCTCAGGGGTCAATTTTTTTACCCCGCTTCTCTTTTCTTGCAAGGCAGAAGCCGTTTGCTGCCAGGACAACGATGCCTTCTCTAAATCAGCTCTTAGCTTATCTTGGGCACTACTGAAATCATTCAACATTCTACTTACTTCGCTTTTTATCCCCTGGTTAGATTTGGTTAAATTCTTCCTTAGCCCCTTGCTCATCTGGCTGTGAGAAACTTTGAAGTCATTCATCATCTTCTGAGTATCCTCTAAGGTCTTGTTTACCTCCACTTTTCTCCTCTCTGCGCCTTTAGCCAAGTTTTCTTTTAATTCCTTACTCATTTGAATCCGGGAATTTTTAAATTCGTTCACCATCTTCTGGGTACCCTCCAAGGTCTTACTTACCTCGGTTTTTCTCCTCTCTGCGCCTTTAGCCAATTCTTTTCTCAAATCACTTCCTGTTTTTTCCAGGGATAGGCGAAATCTCTTTAGCATCTCCTTAACTTCACTTTCGAGATTCTCTTGGTGGTTCGATAAATTTTCTCTTTGCTCAAGACTCATTTTTTGATGGGCATCTTGAAAATTCTTTATCAAATCCCGACTACCCTTTAACGCTTCCTCTGTTTCTTTTTTTAGCTGTTCAATCCTTTCTACTCTTACATCATAAGAACCGATAATCTCCTCACCTAATTTTTCCATCTCTTCTTTAATACCCATTTCTTTCTTCCTCCTATACTTTTTTACTTAACTTAAATTTTCAAAAATTCTTTACTTTGAAGACGAAAACCAGCCAAGGTTTCTCTAACCTTTTTCCTTTCTTCTTGCCAGAGAGCTTTTCTTTCTCTCTGTTGAGCTTGAATCTCTGAAATTGCTACTTTAAAATCCCTTATTCTTAAAAAGTTTCCTTTACTTAAGAGGTTTCTTAAAGTTTGAGACATCAGCATCTGTTCAGCTCTATAAACTTCCAGTTCCTTCCGAAAACCCTCTAACATTTTCCTAACTTCTTCTCCTCTTTTCTCTTGTTGTGATTGAAGGTCTTTTAGAAAAATCTTAAAATCACTTAATCTATTAGATTCATTCTCTTTAAGATGGTCAGTAAACCGGGCTAATCTTTCTCTTAAAGCAGCAGCAATATCTTTCTGCTTATCAAGATAATCTTTTAATTCTTCCCTGATTATATACTGATTATTCTCAATTTTTTCCTTTCTATCAGTTATACCTCCGGATATTTTCTCTATCATCTGGTCAAAATCTTTTCTTCTTAGGTGCTGTTGACTGGTCAAGGCTTCTCGCAACTGGGCCTTTATCTTTTCCCTATCTTCCTTAGATTGCAAAATATCATTTTGATACTCCTCTAACACCTGGTAAGTATTTTCGATAACAGTTCCCACCTCAGAAATTCTATTATCATAAGAAGTTACTATATCTTTTAATATTTTTTCCATTTTATCCACTCTCACCTTTTTCAAAAAAATGGGAATCTTGGCGGAATGTACTCGTTAAAATACCCTAAGTTTTTGAGGATATTTCGGCAAAATTCCCTCCCAAGTTAGTTTAAGCTTAAATAGGATCCTATGCTGCGGTTGCAGTCAGGCCTATTGCTTCTGCATACTTTAAGTAAGTCTCTACAGATGCAATGACTACTCTTGCTTCAATAGCCAATAATTCAATACCTACTAATGACACTCTGACCCAAGCATCAATTACGATACCTTTGTCCAATATTCTGTCTACTACTTCTACTAAACTTGAGGATGCCATTGATTTTTCTACTGCCATTTTTTTTCACCTCCCTTTATTTTTGGATTTTTTAAAAAAAGATTATGATCCTATGCTGCGGTTGCAGTCAGGCCTATTGCTTCTGCATACTTTAAGTAAGTCTCTACAGATGCAATGACTACTCTTGCTTCAATAGCCAATAATTCAATACCTACTAATGACACTCTGACCCAAGCATCAATTACGATACCTTTGTCCAATATTCTGTCTACTACTTCTACTAAACTTGAGGATGCCATTGATTTTTCTACTGCCATTTTTTTTCACCTCCCTTTATTTTTGGATTTTTTTTACAAAAAAGATATAGTTATTTCTTTTTGTAAATTTTAATACCTATATTTCAATTATTTTTTGTTTGCTTTTTGGGTTACAACCACTATATTATTTTGATAGAATTTAATAGAAATGGTCATTCTTCTTTGAGCTTCTCTTTATTAGTATCCCTGGTTAAAATATCTTGTACTGCCTGGATAAATCTTTTTATATCAAATGGTTTATCTATAAAATCGACCGCTCCCAACTCTCTTGCCTTAGTTTTGGTAGAGTCACTTCCAAAAGCAGAAATCATGATTACTTTTAGTAAAGGCATTATTTGTAAAGCTTTCTCAAGGACCATTAATCCAGATATCTCATTAAGTTTATAGTCTAAGACAATCAAATCATAGTGATTTTTTTTAATTTTCATCAAAGCATCTTCCCCATTATAAGAGATATTGACACTATGTCCCCCTTCCTTAAGAATATCGGAAATAATTTGGCACATATCCAGGTTATCATCAACTACTAATATTTTAGCCATATTATCAATTTAGTACCTCATTTTATATTTTTATACTGACTCATCTTTTTTCCTCAAGAAGAGGAAATCTTCCAAGCTCTATCTTCTATATCATTATATTAAGCAAATATCGTGCCAACTTCACCTTTTTAAAATAAAAAATGCATTCGGACCTCTCCAAATGCATTTATAGTAAGACTTTTAGCTAATAATTATTTTTTTCTAACCCTAGTTTCTAATTATTTTATTTTAATTTATTTTTCTAAATTATGGTTTCCCTACCCTATTTATGGTCTATCAACCATAAGAGTATTTGCCGTATATATTTTATAATTTGTATCAGTATTTTATTTCGTAGGGGTTGGATTTATCCGGCCCGAGTTATTTGGGTATTTTTTTCTAACGGGTTCGATGCCTGCCTGTGCGTTCCCGCACGCAGACAGGA
>CAYTVM010000015.1:0-12782 GCA_964441685.1 uncultured Atribacterota bacterium
TTAGAACCTAATGATTCAATTATCTCCTCATTTACAATTTTTATAATTTGTTGAGAAGGTGCCAGGCTTTCAGATATTTTTTCCTGCTGTATTCTATCATGTAAACTATTTATGAACTCTTTTACTACCATGTAATTTACGTCTGCTTCTAAAAGGGCAATGCGAATTTCATGAAGGCAATTTTTTATATCTTCTTCATTTATTTTTCCTTTGTTTATTATTCTATTAAATATTGCGTTAAACTTACTAGTCAAGTTATTAAACATAAAAAAACTCCCCTTATCTCAAGTTCATTTATAATTTCCTCATTCCGTCAAAATTCCCTTATAAGTATATAGAAAATTATCTTTAGTGTCAATCAAGAAGAGCTTCAATAAATTTATCTGCTTCAAAATTATATAGATTGTTTAATTTTTCTCCACAACTAATTAATTTAACCGGGATATCTAAATTTTTTTTTATGGCAATGACTATCCCCCCTTTGGCCGTTCCATCCATTTTGGTTAGAGCAATTCCGGTTACTCCTAAAGATTTATTAAATGATTTTGCTTGAGCTATAGCGTTCTGTCCTATTGTAGCATCAATAATTTGTAATATTTCTAATGAAGAGCTATTCGCTTCTTTTAGGATTACTCTTTTTATCTTTTCCAATTCATTCATTAAATTAATCTTGGTGTGAAGCCTTCCAGCAGTATCGATAATAATAACATTCTTTTTTCGTACTCGAGCCGCACTTAGCCCATCATATACTACTGATGCTGGATCAGCGCCTTCTTTCGCATTTATCATCTCTACTCCCGCTTTATCAGCTAAAACCTTAAGCTGTTGTATTGCTGCTGCTCTAAAGGTATCTGCGGGAATTAATAAGATATCTTTATTCATATTTTTTAACCGATAAGCAATCTTGCCTGCAACCGAAGTTTTCCCTGAACCGTTTACCCCTACAAGCATAATTACATTTAATCCATCCTCATTAATTTTAAAATCTGATGCGTTTGAATTTAATATATTTATCAGGATACTTTTTATTTTTTCCTTGAAAAATATAAAATTATTTTCCTGATATTCTCTAAAATTAATTTGCTTAAATTCATCCACTATCTCCATAGTAGCAGCAGACCCTAAATCAGATAAAATTAACAATTCTTCTAGTTTTTCTAAAAATTCCGATCTATCTTTAGAATGACTAAATAAGAATCCTAATTTATTGGCTAGTTCTATTCTCGATTTGTATAATCCTTCTCTAAATTGATAAAATATATTTTTCATTTTCATTGTATTTTTTATCCGACCTAATTTATTTTTCTAATTTTACCGAAATTAATTTTGAGATACCTGATTGTTCCATGGTTATGCCATATAATGTATCTGCTGCTTCCATTGTTGCTTTTTGATGGGTGATAATAATCAATTGCGATTGATTTAAATCTTCTCCTCTTAATATATTTACAAGTTTTTCAGCATTCGTATCATCTAAGGAAGTATCTATCTCGTCAAAAAGGCAAAAGGGACTGGGATTTGCCTTCCATAAAGCCAATAAAAGTCCTATGGCAGTTAGAGCTTTCTCCCCGGAGGATAGTAATTCTATATTTTTCGTTTTCTTCCCTGGAGGTCGGGCGATTATCTCTATTCCGGAATTTAATATATCCTTATCATAATTAATAATTAATTTTCCCTCCCCACCAGAAAATATTTTCTTAAATATATTATTAAAATATGTATTTACCAGAGCAAATGTTTTTTTAAATCTTTCTATGGCAATTTGATCAATCTCTGAAATAATTACCTCTAGAGATTTTTTTGCCTGGCATATTTCACTATATTTTTCGCATAGAAAATCATAGCGTTGTAACTGATCGCGGTATCTATTTTCAGCCTCGAAATTTATCTGCCCCATTTTTAAAATATCATCTCTTAAAATATCTATCTTTTGGTTAGCTTCTTTTTGAGAACCAGATATATCTTTGTACAATTCTAATTTTTCCGGTGACAATCTATAATTTTTATTTACCTCATACTCTACATTTTCGTATTTTTCTTGATATTGAACTTCTAATATTTCTTCTTTGTGTTGTTTTTCCTTAATTGATTCATATCGTTTTTGTTGAAGAATTTTCGCTTGTCGGATACTCTCTAATAAGTTATATTTTTTTTGCAGAATTTCCTTTATCTCTTCAGCTTTCTTAAAAACAGAAGGATTATTTTTATCCAATCCCTTTATTTGAACATGATACTCTTCTATTTCCAATAATAAAGTATTAAGTCTTTCACTATAATCTTTAATGATATTTTTCTTTTCTCCTAAATCGTTTGAATGTTCATCTTTATATTGGGCGATATTTCCAGCTTTATCGTTTATATTGATCAGTTTCTCTTTATTTAAAAGGATGGCATTTTTTATATCATTTATTTCTTTAGATAGATTATTTATACCATCATTTCCTCTTGCAATGATTTGATTGACCATTTTTACAGCCTGATTAATATTTTTATCATATTCGTAAACAGTGTTATGATTTTTTTCATAGAAACTAAATTTTTTAGAGATATTTTCTTTATCCTTTAAAATATTATTTTCCTCGATAAAAATATCCTTTAAACTATCTTTTAATTCATTAATAGAAATTGTGATTTTGTTCAAATTTTCTATATCATCAATCGCATTTTTTTCATTCTCTTGCAAGAATCCTTTTATTTTTTTATTTTCTTCCCACAGTGAATGATATGTATTACTATATTTTTCTATAAAATTATCATTTTTTTCAATTTTTATTTTTAGATCTTTTATTTCCATGTCTAGTTCTGTAATCTCTTTTTCTATATAATAAAAACTCTCTTGGACATTGTTTGAATTTGAATAAGTATTTACTGAGCCATCTAGGTTTATTGCCAAACCATTTAGAGAAATTATTTTATATTTCCCCAAATATTCATTAGAAATATCAAGAGCAGTTTTAATATCTTCAACTATTAATATATTTCCCAATAAAACTTTAAATAGATTTTGATGTTTTTGGGAGTAGTTTATCAAATTGTTAGCAAATCCACAAATATTTTTATTATGGAATTTAATCTGGTCAACAGGAAGTGTTTTAATCTTTTCTATCAAATCTAAAGGGATCAATTTAATCTCATCTAATTCATTTTCTGATAACGAACTGATTATGTTTAAAGCCGAAGAAATATTATTAACTATGATTGAGTTTAAACTTTCTCTTAAAGTAATTTCTATAATTTTCTTATATTTTGAAGGAATACTATCAATAAGTTTTAGAAGTTTTTTGCAAATATCATTCGGATATTTTTGGGAATATTTAGCGTAAAAGATTTCTGCCCTTTGTCCGTTTTTCTTTTCATTGGCAATAATTGGTTTCTTTAAAATATTTTTTCTTTCTTCTTTTAAAATAATTGTATGTTTATCTTTTTCCACTTCAGTACGTAATTTTTTCAAGATGTTTTCAATTTTTTTTATTTTCTCTTCATTTGATTTGAAATGAGCATCTTCTTCATTTTTTCTGTAATCTCTTACAATTTTTCGATAGTTATCCTCTTTCGCCACCATATTCTTTAATTGATTTTCAAGTACTATTCTTTTTTTTCTAATTTTTTCTAAATTAATATTGAAAATATTTAAAGTAGTTTTATATTTTATTTTTTCTTCCTTCAGGAACAATTCTTTTTCCGATATTTTTCTCAAAACCTTGCTAAAATTATCCTTTAAAATAGTAAGAGAATTAGTAAATTTTGATATATTTTTAAATTCTCTTTCTAGATCAACGATTTTCTGATTAAGATTTTCTATTTTTTGATTTATCTCCTGGGTATCTAAATTTACTGTTTCTTTATTTTTCTTACAAGCAGCGATTTTTTGGGAAATATTTTCAACTTCTTTATTTAAATCAAACAACCTTTTTTCAACATCAATTTTCTTTTGTAACATCAAATTTAACTCATTTTGAATTATTTTTTTTCTATTATCCAATTCGTAGTTTTCATATTTATATTTTTCTTGTTCCTTATTTAAATGAGTTAACTCTATACTTAAAGAGTGAATTGTTGATTCGTCTTTTTCAATTTGTTGAATAATTTCATATTTTTCTTTTTGATACTGTTCTATATTTTTTTTTATTTTAAATAAATTTATTTTACATAAATTATACTTTTGATAAATTAAAAATAATTCTAAATTTTTTATCTCCTCTTGGCAAATTTTATAATTTTCTAAATGTTTTGCTTCTTTTTCCAAAATAAGTAATTGATTTTTAATTTCGGAGATTATATTTTCAATTTTATCTAAATTATTATCGATTACCTCTATTCTTTTTAAGGTCTTTTGTTTTTCATATTTATATTTAGAAATAGAAGCAGCCTCTTCAAATAAATAACGCCGTTCAGATGGTTTTGCGCTTAAAATAAGATCCACTTCGCCCTGAGCAACGATAGAATAAGTATTTTTACTCAATCCTGTATTCATAAATAATTCTTGGATATCTTTCAATTTACAAGGGAATCCATTAATGAAATTTTCGGTCTCACCAGAACGATAAATTCTTCTTTTAATATTTATTTCTTCCCAATCTACTTGAAGAACCTTCTCTGAATTATTGAGAGTTAAAGATACTTCCGCAATGTTTAAAGGTTTTTCTGTATGATTCCCTGAAAAAATAATATCCGTTAGCTGTTTTCCACGCAATGATCTAATATTTTGTTCACCTAACACCCATCTAACTGCATCAGTAATATTACTCTTTCCACATCCATTTGGACCAACTATTGCGGTTACGCCTGAATTAAATGATATTTTTATTTTTTTTCCGAAAGATTTAAATCCATAAATTTCAAGTTCTTTTAAAAACACTATTTTCCCTCAATTTATTACTTTTAATTTTATTAATGCGTTTTTTGCAGCATCCTGTTCTGCCTCTTTTTTATTTTCACCGCTTCCAGTTCCATAAATTATTTTCTTAAGTTTTACTTCAATACAAAATATTTTTTTATGATCCGGGCCTTTTTCTTTAATTAGACAATATTCGGGTAAACATTTCATCTTTTTTTGAGAAATTTCTTGCAACAAAGTTTTAAAATCCTCTTCATACTTTCCCTTTATAATGAGTTTAATTTCTTCTTTTACAAATGAAGAAATAATTTTTTTAGTTTTTATAAGGCCGCCATCTAAATATATTGCTCCCAATAGAGCTTCGAAACAATCTGCAAGAATAGATAGTTTTTTTCTACCTCCGGTTAAATCTTCTCCTTTTCCTAAAAGAATATACTTTCCCAAAGAAAGATGATTAGCCCATTTAGCCAGGATATCCTTGCTAACAATAACAGATTTAACTTTACTAAGCTTACCTTCTGAAAAAGATGTCAATTTACAGTAAAGACACTCAGTAACAATTAAATCTAAAACTGAATCTCCTAAAAATTCTAATCTTTGATTATTTGTGGTATTATCTTTCAAACTTCTTTTTTGGAATGAAGAGTGGGTTAAGGCTTCTTTAAGAAGGTCTCTATTTTTAAATTTATAATTTAATTTATTTTCTAAATCCTTTAGTATTAAATCTTTTTCCTTTTTTAGAGTCATTATATCACCTTGTAGATTAGTCGTTAGCCAATAAATTTAGCGTGGAGCGTACAGCGTTTAGCGTATTGTATTATATTATAGTATCCAGTATCGAGTATATAGTATATAGTAAAATCAATATCAAGAAAAAATAGTATCAAGTATTGAGCGAAAGAAATCGGTTTTCAGTTATCTGTTTATTGTTTTTAGATAAAGAGATAGAAAAATCGGTTAATGTATACGCTATACGCTAATTTGTACGAGATATGATTCACGAGATAGGAGATACTTATTCGGTTTACGAATTCTTTTTTATTTTCTCATTTTCTTTGCTAGATACTATCTTACCCACAGCATTCTATCTTCCCTTTCTGCCTCTTACTTTCTTTACTAAATACTATATACTCGATACTAGATACTAAATACTGTTTTTAAACGCTATACGCTATTCCTGATATTTTCCTAAAACAATTACCCCATTATGCCCACCAAAGCCAAACGAATTTGATATGGCATAATTAACTATTTCCTTTTTACTTTTATTTGGAACATAATCTAAGTCACACTCCGGATCAGGAGAGTTATAATTTATAGTGGGAGGAATAATATTATTTTTTATCGTAAGGGCAGTAGCAATAGCCTCTACTCCTCCACTTGCTCCCAACAAATGACCGGTCATAGATTTAATGGAACTAATTTTTAAATCATAGGCATGTTTACCAAAGACTTTTTTTATGGCCAAAGTTTCTAATTTATCATTTAAGGGAGTAGAAGTTCCGTGAGCATTAATATAATCAATTTGGGAAGGATTAATTTTTGCATCTCTCAGCGCAATTTCCATTGCTCTAATAGCACCTTCTCCATCAGGTGCGGGAGCAGTAATATGATAGGCATCAGCCGTCATACCAAAACCAAATATCTCAGCATATATATTTGCATTTCTTTCTTTTGCATGTTTTAAAGTTTCTAATATTAAAATTCCTGCACCTTCTCCCATAATAAAGCCATCTCTCCCTCTATCAAAAGGTCTGGAAGCGCAACTAGGTTCATTATTTTTAATAGATAAAA
This sequence comes from uncultured Atribacterota bacterium, assembly GCA_964441685.1. Taxonomy (GTDB): domain Bacteria; phylum Atribacterota; class Phoenicimicrobiia; order Phoenicimicrobiales; family Phoenicimicrobiaceae; genus Sediminicultor. The sequence continues at coordinate 6,632 of CAYTVM010000015.1, forward strand.
CTTTCATTTTACAAAATCCAGCTAGTGCCATGGGTGAAATTGCAGCTTCCGTACCTCCGCTAAGAATTATCTGGGCATCTCCTTGCTGTAGAAGCTTAAAAGCCATACCAATGGCATGAGTAGACGAAGCGCAAGCAGTAGTAATAACCCCATTAGGTCCTTTCGCTCCAATCTTTATTGCTATTTCGCCTGCAGAAATATTAGAAATCATCATGGGTATAAAAAACGGGCTAACTCTTCTTGGCCCTTTCTCTAATAATATTTTATGCTGTTTTTCAAAAGTTTCTATTCCACCTATACCTGAACCAATAATAACTCCCGTTGAATAAGAATTTATTTTGGGAATTTCCAATTTAGAATCTTTCAGAGCCAGCATAGCACTAACTATTGAAAACTGAGTATTTTTATCCATTCTGTTTGCTTCTTTAGGAGAGATAAAATTCATATAATCAAAATTCTTAACTTCTGCTGCAATCTTAGTAGGATATTCTGAGGTGTCAAAATAACTAATCTTATCAATTCCGGATTTTCCCTGAATTAATGATTGCCAAAATTCTTCTTTTCCAATTCCTATGGGTGTAACCAGACCTATTCCGGTAATGACTACTCTATTGATCATAAATCATTTCCCTCCTTTAAATAATAATTTCCTTTAAAGCAAAGGTTCTATTTAGATAAAGGTCGGATTAATCCGACCTTTATCTAAATAATATTAATTTTTATTTTATATAATTTTTTCTAAGTTTATTCCCTTAAAGATATTTTATATATATATTATTTACTTAAGTATTTTATTGCATCTTCGATAGTTTTCATCTTCTCGGCATCCTCATCTGGAATTTCTACATCAAATTCTTCCTCAAAAGCCATGATAAGTTCGACTATATCCAAAGAATCTGCACCTAAATCGTCAACAAAAGAAGAATTATCTTTAATTTTACTTTCATCAATACCTAATTGATCTACTATTATTTTTTTTACTCTATCTATAATTTCCATTCTATTCTCTCACCTCCTCTCATATCACCATTCCGCCATCGACATTTATAACTTGTCCTGTTATATAATTTGCTGCATCAGAAACTAAAAAATATACAACTTTAGCAACATCTTGCACAGTGCCCAATCTTTTTAATGGGATTTTCTGTTGCAGACCTTCCCTAATTTTTTCCGGTAATTTTTTAGTCATATCTGTTTCAATAAATCCAGGTGCAACAGCATTCACATTTATATTCCTTAAAGCAAATTCCTTTGCTATTGATTTAGTTAATCCTATTATCCCTGCTTTTGAAGCAGAGTAATTAGCCTGTCCTATATTGCCCACCAATCCAATAACTGATGCTATATTGATAATTTTATCATTGCTCTTTTGCTTCATCATATATTTTGCAACTGCTTTGGAACAATTAAAAGTACCCTTTAGATTAATTCTTATTACTGCATCCCAGTCCTCTTCTTTCATCCTGATTAAAAGAGAATCACGTGTTATTCCAGCATTATTTACTAATATATCTATCTTCCCAAATTGATTTACAATCTCTTTTACCATATTTTCAACTTCGTCAAAGGAAGTGATATCTGCCCGAATTCCAAGGACCTTATTACCAACTTGCCTTATCTCTTCCAAAGTTTTATCAATTTCACTTTTTGGTAATATATCATTAATAACTATATTTGCTCCATGATTAGCCAATTCTAGAGCGATAGCCTTACCTATTCCCCGAGCTGACCCGGTAATTAAGGCAACCTTCCCGGATAGTTCCATTTTACAAAACCTCCTTCATATTTTCAACTATGTTTTTCAGAGAATCTGAGTCAAATACATTAAAGACTTTAGACTCAGGAATAATTTGCTTAATTAACCCTCTTAAAACTTTACCAGGTCCGACTTCAATAAAATAATTAATACCTTCTGAATCCATTTTTTTTATGGAATCAATCCACAATACAGGGTGATTCATTTGTTCGATTAGAGCTGACTTAACTTCTTCTTTATTTCTAACGTAATCAGCATTAACATTAGAAATTATTGGAATTTGAGGATGATATATTTCTACTCCCTCCAAATATTTGGCTAAATTATCTTTAGCTAATTTCATTAATGATGAATGAAAAGGAGCGCTTACTTTTAGAGGGATTACCATTCTCGCTCCTTTTTTCATTGCTAATTTTGATAATTTATTTAGTGGCTTTATTTCCCCTGAAACTACGATTTGTGTCGGAGAATTATAATTTGCAATCTCTATTATTCCATCATGACTAACTTTTTTACATAATTTAATTATTTCCGCTACTTCTAAACCAATGATAGCCAACATTGACCCAACACCTAAAGGAGTAGCATTTTGCATATATTCTCCTCTTTTTCTTACCAACTTTACCGCTTTTTCAAACTTAATAGCAGAGCTAGCCACCAGTGATGAATATTCACCTAAGCTATGACCAGCGACTATAGAAGGCCTGATATTATGTTTTTTAAGTAATTCAAACAAAATTATACTGATAGTTAAAATCGCCGGTTGAGCATTAGTCGTGCTTTTTAGTTCTTCCTCTGGACCTTCAAAACATAGTTTGGCAATATCAACTCCTTCTTCATCTAAGGCCATATTCGCTTTTTTAAAAATTATCTTTGCTTCCTGGTATTTTTCTATTAAATCTTTTCCCATCCCTACTTTTTGAGATCCTTGTCCCGGGAATACAAAAGCAATTTTTTCCATTTATTATTTGTAACCTTTAAGATTAAAACTTAATAATACTTGAAAAGAAAGTATCGAGTTATTAAATAGAATAAAAATACAAAAAAGTAGTATTCTTCTTTTTTATCTAACTATCCCAATAAAGTGTACGCTAACTATGAGTTTTTTATTTTTTACCATTTTAACGCAATAGCTCCATAAGTAAGGCCAGCACCAAATGCAGCTAACACAACAATATCACCATTTTTAATCTTACCTTCCTTTACTGCTTCATCAAGAGCAATCATAACAGAAGCAGCTGAGGTATTCCCATATTTATTTAAATTTACAAAAACTTTATCTTTTTTTATTTTTAACACTCTAATCAAGGCAGAGATAATTCGAATATTAGCTTGATGTGGAATAAAGCAATCTATATCTTCTACCGAGAGCTTACATTTAGCCAAAGTTTTTATCGTTGACCTTTTCATATGTTTAACAGCTTCTTTAAATACTTCATTACCTTTCATCTTAACATAGTGCATCTTCTCTTCTACAGTTTTATGAGAAGCAGGATTCTTGGAAAGCCCGGCAGGTATTATAATCAATTCATTTTTTAAGCCATCTCCTCCCAGACATCCAGAAAGAATTCCTTTTCCCCTGTCGGCTTTTAAAACAGCAGCTCCTGCTCCGTCGCCAAAAAGAATACAAGTATTTCTATCAGTCCAATCAACAAATTTTGAGAGAGTTTCTGCTCCAATGATTAAGGCATTATCACAAAAACCTGTAGCAATATACTGCCAAGCAGTAATTAAGGCATAAACTGCACCTGAACAGCCTGCTTGCAGATCAAGGGTTGCAGCATTTACAGCTTTAATATTTTTTTGAACGATACAAGCGGTGGCCGGAAAAATCATATCCTGAGAATTGGTAGCAACAATGATTAGATTTATCTCCTCAGGTTTAATATTGGAATTTTTTAAAGCATTCAAGGCTGCTTTCGAAGCAAGATCAGAAGTAATTTCATTTTTTTCAGCTAAATGTCGTTCAGCAATACCAGTTCTAGTAATAATCCATTCGTGATTTGTATCTACCATTTTTTCTAAATCATTATTGGTCAGAACTTTTTTTGGAATGTACGAACCTGTTCCTATTATTTTAACATTTCGAATATTTTCCATTAATGAATATTATCTCCTTTTTATCAGTTAATTTGTTCATCCTATTTTTATCTCTTTAAAGTGTTCGATTATATTAGAATCCGCAAATTTTCCGGTATTAAGGATGGCATTTTTAAAAGTTTTAGCTTTAGATCTTCCATGGCATATAAAACATAATCCATTTACTCCCAATAAAGGAGATCCCCCCTGTTCTGTGTAATCGGTTATTTTTACTAAACTCATAAAATTTTCCTTTAGTTTATCCATTTCTTGGTTCTGTGGAAGCTGGCTGATAACCATTTGGTTTATCTTAGTTAAAAGCATTTTTGCTAATCCTTCAGAACATTTTAATAATATATTACCGGTAAAACCATCACATACTGCAACATCAATTTCCCCTTTAAAAATATCCTTACCTTCAATGTTTCCCACAAAATTTATATTGCTATTTTTTAATATTTTATAAGCATCTTGAGTAAATTTATTTCCTTTATTTTCTTCCTCGCCGATATTTAGTAATCCTATCTTTGGATCTCCTATTTTTAAGATATGTTTGGCATATTTGCTTCCTAAATGGGCGAACTGAAGTAGATGTTCCGGCTTGCAATCAACATTGGCGCCAACATCTAATACCAATACTTTTCCTTTTATCGAAGGGAGTATGGCTCCGATACTAGGGCGTCTTATTTTAGAAACACATCCTAATTCCAAGATAGCTGCAGCCATAACCGCTCCACTGTTGCCAGCAGAAATAAAGGCATCCGCTTCATCACTTTTTAGCAATTTCGTTCCTACTACTATAGAAGAATCCTTTTTATTACGTATTGCACTTAAAGGAAAATCACTTGTTTCAATAGATTCTTTACAATTTACAATTGAAATATTATTTTTTTCATACTTATATTTTGCTAATTCTTCTTTAACTTTTTCCATGTTGCCCAATAAGACAATCTTTAATTCCCTTTCTTCCAAGGCCAAAACTGCACCTTTCACAACTTCTTCGGGAGCGTAATCTCCTCCCATAGCATCAACCGCTATTTTCATTTAAGTCTTCTCCTTTTTTACCATTATTGTTCACTGTAAAAATGACTAATTTTCCTGTAAATACTTCTTTTTGTTCGGTCTTTACGTGAACCGATACTAAATACTTATTACCCTTATTGCGGGCAATTCTTGCTTTAGCTACCAAGGTCTGTCCGGCATAAACTGGTTTTTTATAGCGTAACCGAACAATCCCAGTTAGGGCTACTTCGGCATCTATGATGGAAATTGCCAATGAATCAGCTAAAGAAAATATATAATGACTTCTGATTATCCCAGTCCTGTTGAAAGCCATATCTTTTGTTGTTTTTAAAATTGCAATACCATTTTTACCTAATTCTATATCAATTAATTCCCCGACTATTTCTTCTTTACTTAAAGATTTTACCTTATCACTTGAGGAAGTATTTTTAGCAACTTGTACTATTCGTTTTCTCATTTCGGGAATACTCAATTCCAGTCTGTCTAATCGAATAGTTTGCACACTGAAATTAAATAATTCAGCAAGTTTTTTATCGGACAAAAATGGATCTTTCGAAATATATTCTTTTATTTTTTTTTGTCTATCAAATTTACTTAGATTCTGAACCATTTTCTTATCACCTAACTCATTTTTATTAATAGCACCTATTATTAGTAACTACTAATTGTAAGTATTATACATTACCCAATTTTAAAAATCAAGCTTGTTTTTTATTTGTATCAGATAGTATATATAAATTAAAATAAAAAAGTGCTACAATTTGATAAATTAATTGTAGCACTTTTTTTGTATCTAACGATTATAATCATTTATAATCTATTTCTTTTTTCCTTCTTTTTTCTTTTTTCCTTCTTTTTCAGAAGTTGAAATTATTTTATTTCCATCGTAATAACCACACTCAAGACATGCTCTATGAGGCAATTTCATCTCATGACATCTTGGGCATTCCTCTAAGTTTACTTCATTCAAATTCCAGTGAGTACGTCTCTTATCTCTTCTTGATTTGGATGTTTTTCTTTTTGGTACCGGCATAATGTATACCTCCTTATTCTAAAATATAATTTAATTATATATCTGGATTTATTAATTAGTTACCTTGTGAACTGGTTACTTATTTAAAAAATTATTGTTATTAAACTGGTTGACCAGGTAACTAATAACTAACGAACTAGCTAATTTAATGTCTTAATAACTTTAAGAGTATATAATTTCTTATTGAAAAAAGCAAATTATTTTTAATTTTCTTTATTGTTTCTATTCACCTTAATTTTAGATAGGTCAGGATTTTTTTT
>CAYTVM010000016.1:0-12639 GCA_964441685.1 uncultured Atribacterota bacterium
AGTTCCATTAAATTTTCTGCATTATAGGCTAATCCATATTTACCTTCTACTCTTCGGAAGGCTAAAGGATAATTAGGAGTTTTTAATATGGTCCGTTTTACCTTTTTCTTGGGATCATCCCAAGGGAAAACATACAGTGGGTTAGAACGTACATTAGAGAAAAAATCAGTAGTACAACCGCCTATATCCAGTGCTACAATATTTCCCAAACCTTCCTCTTTTCCATAACCCCGAGCCAATAGATTAATTCCTAAAAAGGCAGCTCGAGGGGTCGGAATAAATTTGGCACTCATGTATTCTTCTACTACATCAAATCCTTTTCCTCGAATAACCACAGTTTGGAATAGTTCTCTAATTGCCTCATTCACTATCTCGATATTAAATTTATTTACTTCCGGCATGATATTACCGGTAGCTCTAACATCAATATGGTGACTCTGGAAAATATCCAAAATTTGCTCGGTTACATCTTCATTCCCCGCATAAATTATCGGTATACCATATTTAGCATAGGTAGCTAATTTCGCAGATTCAGCTAAAACTTTAGCATTGTGTAATACTGTTTCCGCATCTCCTCCATCGTTAACTCCTCCACTTAAAAGAATAATTTCCGGGCAATCTTCTAAATAAATTTTTCGGGCTTCCTCTGAAGATAATTTTCCGCTATAACTATTTAGAAGCTTTGCCCCAGCTGTAAGAGCTGCCAGGTCAGCGGCAAAACCGCTTTCTCTGGAAGTAGAAGCGATAGTTACCATTTTTAAACCGCCCTTTGCACTACTACAAGGTAATTTTATATCAAACTCATCCATTTTTTCGCGCAAAGGATCCCAGTTACCTTCTTTTTGGCACGCTTCAAGGCAACCCAAACCACTGGCTAACCCTTCGCGAATATCATCTACAGTAGTGGGAACATAGCGCAAATCAACATCATCTGAACTGGTATTAAAAATTGCAATCTTGGTATAAGTACTGCCAAAATCTACGGCCAGGATTTTTTTATTTTTAAAATCAATAATACCTAATTTTTCTCTGAAAGCCTGGGTAGAGTCTTCTTCGATAACATCTTTTGAATCTGCTAAGACTGACCAATCATCTGACTGACTGATATTTTTATCAAAATACCAGGGGAATTTATTCCTTACTATATCAACTCGCTCAAATTCATCTTTGACTTCTTTTCCACAGAATGTATCAATTCTGCAACATCCATCTACTATTTTAGTCCTACACATACCGGTTAATTCATACCGCTTATCAATGACAGTAACCTGAGGCGCCTGGAATAATCCTACCTGTAAAGCTAAATCCAGATTATCAGCACTAATCATATTACATTCACCGGAAGGATAATTTTCCCCCTCGATAAAGTCTAATAACATAGTTTCATAATTCATTTCTTGCTCTTCAATCTTTTCTCTTTTCGCAGATACTTCTTTTGAAACAGTAAATTTAGAGAAATTCTCAAAAGTGACTTTCCCTTCATATCCTCCCATTAAAGCCAAATGAAAAATATTATACATTGCTCCCTTTTTCAACTCTTCCTTACGGGCAACTACTTTAGGAATATTCCAAATACCGGGAAGAGGTGCTCGATCATATTCTTTAAAGGACTGCTTGGAAATATCACAGCTGGCAACAATATCTTCCGGCTTTGCGTCATGATGGGCTTCACAATAACTGACGACATGAACGATATCCGGCTCCATAAACATCTGCCAATAGGTTGTCATGGATAGATGACTTTTGGCTTCATCTAAATTGGGCGGAAAACTGGATAACCCTCCTCTAGTCTCTTTGATAATGTTGTAATCAAAGTGTCTGGTTAAAGGCTCAACAACCTCAAAGGCAGCTTTCATTTTAGCCAAATCGTTAAAAGGTTTTATTTCCGGAGGAAGATCAAACATTAGTTGCATAACGTAATTTTTCAATCCCATTTTTAAGGCAATAATTCCACAAAGAATATGGTCTGTTACATACATATCATCTGAACATCTGCGTAGTTGCCATTGATGAGGATCGTTTATTTCTAATGGTTTATCAATTGACGCCCACCAACGCATCGTATTAAAATGTTCATTGATGCCGTCTAAAATAGAAAGCGGTCCTCTACCGTCTAAGCGGTTGTAAAAGAAAATTGGCACTGCGGGAAAAGGCATATGCAGAGTATCTTCAAAAATTTTTGCCGCTTCTACTAATTCATCTGTTCCGGAATAAATTCTGATCATAGGCCAATTACCGCATTTTGTTGCATCTTTAAGAGCTTTTAAATCTTCTCTGCTTCGGATTGGAGCTCCACCTTCACCATTACGATATTTTTTAGGATCTTCTTCCTTGCGGTCAAATCTAGGTAAAAATGCCTGAGTAACCTGGTCAGGCGCTAAAGATACTATTTCTAAACATCCTGCTTCGCTTATGGCTTTTACACCATCCACCGTAGGCTTGATGGTTTCTGCTGCTGCACCGATATGTGCCCTAAGAATTGGCCGATTTTCCAATTTGCGAACCTGCTTAATCCTTTCCAATAGATCATCAGACCAAACAATTTTTTCTTTAGCAATCCGAATTCTATTACGGGCAAACTCATCCAATTCACTCATAGTGACATAATCATCTACTATTAAAGCAAAGAATTTTTGAAATTTTTCCTTATCCTTATAGTCTTCTGCAATCTTTTCCAAATTAAAATGACGGTCCTTATTAGGGGAAAATTTATCTCCTAAAATAGGTTCACCGGTCATTGCTCTTACCAAATTAGCCGCCGGTCTCAAACCTCCAAAACAATAGCGGATTCCGCTTTTTTCCGGTTCAAGTCCATATTTGTATACTTTTTCTATCAATTCTACAATTATTTCATCAACATGCAGATCACCTAAGCGATAGCAAAAAGCCACTACTCCCGGTTTTGATTCTCTTATTTTATCTATAAGTTCATCAATAGAAACAGCAGGGCCTAATTTTATGGCAAGATAGCCAATTCCCATCGTCTCCATCCATTCTGCAAATTTTTCGACTCCCAAAGTGTGAACACATGGATTAATGGAACAATTTAAAACTCTTCTTTTTGTTGGTTTTTCCAATTTTTTCTCCTTTTATTATATAAAAAATTAATAAACTATAATTTCTTCCAAATTATTAATATCGTAATTTTGAGGAATTCGAGTATTCTTTATGTCCTTTCCTTCTAAATAACCTTCCTTTATCCATTCTTTCCCTATCCATTGGCTGACAGTTAAAATCACTTCATCAATTAACGGCATATCTACTTTGGCCAATTGGGCAATTGCTTTAGTAACAACTAATCCATATGGCACATCTTCGGTTAAATAGCGTGCCTGGAAATCCGGTAAAAAATAATCATTCTCTTTTTTTACCGGTACACTTAAACCCTGATAGGCACTGTTGGTGACAAAACAAGCCTGTAGGGAGCCTTTATCTGCGATTAAATCTTCATAGGAATATATCAGCCAATCCTTTAAGCCCAACACATAATCTAAATTCACATTTTTATCCAAAGCCTTTATTTTTTCGCTTAATATCAGTATTTCATCACTCATCTCTTTTAATGTTTTGGCAATCTCTTTGGTTACACCTTGATAAAATAAAGGAATTGTTTCTTTTTGATAGGTTACCTGTTCCTTACCTTTAAAAAGGCCGTACATGATCCCCGGATGAATAATCTGCCCTACATTTGCCAGGGTGAGGGTTAACATATTTGGAAGTGGTTCGATTTTTAAATCAAATATCCGAGATAAGAAAAAAGCTAATTCGGTGGTAATTTTGTGAGGGAATGCAGCCATTCCAACCGACCTTTTTTTACCTAAAATATCTACCTTAGTGGCATATTCTTTTATTCGACAAGCCCAGGGAAGAGTCTGCATACCAAATATTTTTACTTTTTCCTTTTTATTATTCTTTAATATTTTTAAAGCGGCATATTCAAAACCGCTTCGCGCCGGAATTGCTCCTATAATTGCTTCTTCTTTTAAAAAGGGTACTATCTGTAGTAAGGTTTGCTCGTGGGCGAAAGCCGGTAGCGGCATAAGTATTAAATCTGCTTCCTTACATACGTCTTTAGCAAACTTGCTTACCTTATCCGGTCGTCCATATATTTCTTTTTCTCCTATTGTTGCGGTTAAGTATTTTTTTTCATCAATTAACTTTTGAAAATGATTGGCTTCATCTCCAAAAGGGAGAAAAAAGTTAATCTTGCCGAAAAAATGGTTTCGGATGATAGGAATCATGGCATGGGCAGCATTGCCACCTCCACAGACAGTTATTGTTTCAATTCTCACTGTAGGCCTCTTTCTATTTTGGATATATTTCATTAAGGTTTAACATATTAAATTAGAATTTCTTTACAGTATATTTTAATGTTTTCATTTTTTATTAAATTTATATATTTTAAAAACATTTTTTAAATCAATTTTTTGTTAAAAAACATCAAAAAATATATCTATTATGATATACGGTATACCGTATACAATGATAATAACGTTATTCAACATAAAAGTCAAAGATCTTTTTATTATTTTTTAATTATGATTTCTTTGAATTCTGATACTCTCGAGATTTCTCTAAAAATGCTTCGAATATTTTAACGAATATAGGATAATCATTAAACATTTTTTCCGGGTGAAATTGCAATCCTAAAACAAAGCGGTAAACAGGACTTTCAATGGCTTCAGCTATTTCGTTTTTTGCCCAGGCTGATATTTCAAGATTTTCACCCATTTCTATGCAAAATTGAGTATGAAAGCTATTTACCTTTACTTCGGAAACTCCTAATATTTTTTGTAATTGGCTACCTTCTTTTAAACTAATTGTATGAGTAGGAATATTTCCCTTGCTTTTCTGTCGATGTAAAACACCTCCAGTATCTATTTCATCTAAAAATTTATAATTTAATGTTCCTCCGGCTATCTCACAAATCATCTGCATCCCCCGGCAAATTCCCAGTAAAGGCATATTCCTTTTTAGAGCAGCCTTTATAAGAAAACTATCCGCAATATATCGATTCTTGTTTTGTTCTCGTAAATTCCTTGGTCTTCCTTCTACTTCAATCCGATCACCTTTATTAGAATTTCCACTACCTCCGGATATTATTAATCCATCGATACAATTCAAAATTTTTTCTGATAAGCTTTCGTTAATAAATTCAGGAATAATAAAGGGTACTCCTCCGCATTTTATAATAGGCTCTATATAATCTCTGTTTACCCGATAATAGGGAGTTTCGTCTGTGTTTCTTTTACCCAAATTGCAAAAACAACTAATACCAATAATTGGATTCATGTTTTTACCTCTTTATATTTTTTTAACATATTTACTTTGCCCGATGGCAAGCAATTTTATGACCTTTTGCTACCTCAACTAAGGAAGGCATTTTTTCTTCACAAATTTTCCCAACTTTTGTAAAACAACGTGTTTGAAAAGGACATCCTGGTGGAAGATCAACAGGAGTTGGTACTCTTCCTTTAAGTAGAATTCTTTTTTTTCTACTATAACCCTTTTTCCCTAAGTCAGGTATTGCTGAAAGTAGAGCCTGGGTATAGGGGTGATAAGGTGATTGGAAAAGTTCTTCAGTAGGGGCTATCTCCATTATTTTACCTAAATACATCACTGCAACGCAATCACTGATGTAATTGATAACGCTGAGATCATGGGCAATGAAAAGGTAAGTAAGTTGAAATTCTTCTTTTAATTTTTCTAACAAAGTAATAATTTGAGCTTGAATAGAAACATCCAAAGCAGAAACAGGCTCGTCAGCCACAATAAACTCCGGGTTCATAGCTAAAGAACGCGCAATACTAATTCTCTGCCTCTGTCCCCCACTAAACTGATGAGGGTACTTCACAATATCACGTTTTGCTAATCCTACTTTAGACAGTAAATTAATAATGATATCATTTTGTTCAGAAGGATTAGAAATTCCCTTTTCCTGCAATGCAACAGCGATAATTTCTCTAACAGGCTTTCGGGGGTTTAGGGAAGAATAAGGATTTTGAAAAATGATTTGAGCGTGATTCCGAAATTTTTTTAATCCCTTTTTATTCAATTTATATATATCCTCACCTCTGTATGTGATACTACCATATGTTGGTGTATATAAGTTGACAGCCATTTTCCCTAATGTTGTTTTTCCAGAACCGCTTTCACCAACCAAGCCTAATACTTCTCCGCTTTTTATCTGTAAATCTACTCCATCTACCGCTTTTAGAATAATTTTTTTTTGATTGAGCAGTATCTTTCCTAAAAAACTTGGTGTGCGTTTTATAAAATATTTTTTAACATTTTTTATATCGACTAAAATATCTCTACTATTATTCAATTCAATCTCCAATTAAAATAAATTTTATATTACAGCTCTTTAAAAAGTAAGCACCTTACTTGCCGCCCTTTTTCATTTTTTTGTAAAGGAATTTCATTTTTTTGACACTTAGGCATGTGTTGACTACATCGAGGGTAAAACGCACAACCATTAGGCAGAGAAGCTAAATCTGGTACATCTCCAGGGATTGAATGTATTTTATTTTTCTTATTCCCGATTTTAGGAATAGATTTTAATAGTCCTTTAGTATAGGGATGCTTTGGCTCATAAACGATTTGATCTACCAATCCTGTTTCCACTATTTTACCTGCATACATCACTGCCACTTTCTGACAAAATTCTGCCACCACTCCCAAGTCATGCGTTACCAAAATAATTCCTGTGCCGATATTTTTATTAATTTTACGCAATAAATCCAGTATCTGAGCCTGAATGGTTACATCTAAGGCAGTAGTAGGCTCATCGGCTAATATTAAATTCGGTTTGCAAGAAAGAGCAATGGCAATAAGAATTCTCTGCTGCATTCCACCACTTAATTGATAGGGATATTGGTAGTAGATTTGTTCAGGTGAAGGAAGGCCAACGTCTTTAATCAGTTGAAAAACTTTTTCTTTTTCCTTTCTTTTAGATATTTTTACATGTTTATGTACTTTTAATGATTCTCTAATCTGCTCACCTACATGAAATACCGGATTTAAAGTAGTCATGGGGTCTTGGAAAATCATAGATATTCTATTTCCTCTATAATGTCTCATCTCATTAGATGATTTTTCTAATAAATTTTCTCCCTTAAACCACACTTCTCCATCAGTTGTTTTTCCGGGATAAGGTACTAATCCAAGAATGGAGAGTAAAGTGACGCTTTTTCCACAACCGGATTCACCAACTAAACCTAACACTTCCCCTTCTTTAAGTTCTAAAGAAATACCATCTACTGCCTTCACTATTCCACGATAAGTAAAAAAACTAGTGCATAAATGATTTATTTTAAGCAATTTATCTAACCTCTAAATTGTTATTCCAACTTTAGTCGAGGGTCAAGAATGTCTCTTAATCCTTCTCCCAATAAATTTATACTCAACACTAAAATAAGTAAAGCTATTCCTGGTATAGTTGAAACCCACCAAGATGAAAGCATATAATCCCTTCCAGCATTTATCATCGAGCCCCAAGCAGGCGTAGGAGGCTGAATACCCAATCCTAAAAAACTTAAGGAAGCTTCCAGGATAATAAAATAACCTACTCTTAAAGTCGCTAATACTATAATTGAATGAATAATATTTGGTAATATTTCCTTAAAAATTATTCTTTTATGACTTTCCCCTAAAGCTTGGGCTGCCTCTACATATTCCTTGGTCTTTTCCGAAATCATTTCTCCCCTACTTAATCGAAAGAAATTTACCCAGCTTTTAAAACAAAGGACAACGATAAGATTAAAAAATCCTGGACCAACGATAGACATAAGAAAAATCGCAAAAATTAAATAAGGAAAGGATAACAAAAAATCGGCAAAGCGTGATAATATTGCATCAAAACGTCCTCTATAATATCCCGCAAAAGATCCCAACAATGTACCTATAAATCCTGATATACCGACGGTAATCAATCCAACCATAATTGATATTCTAGTACCATATATAATCCGAGATAATATATCTCGGCCAATTTCATCGGCTCCCAAAAGATAGGTGATGCTTCCTCTATCCATCCAGTAAGGAGGTCGTAAACGATTTATAATGCTGGCCTTCAGTGGATCATGCGGTGCAATAAAAGGAGCAAGAATAGCTACTAAAATAAAAAATAAAACTATTATTGCTCCTAAAAATGCTGTACGGCACTGTATTAACTCTTTTATAAAATGTTTAACTCTTTCCCAATATATTTTATTCTTGTTATATTTAATATTTTTATATGAATTCTTTTTAGTGATATATAATTCAGCCAATTGATCTCTACCCCTTTTGGTCAATTAACAAATTAGAATATAAGAATGGATCTTCAAACCTTAAAGAGTTGTCCTTGGATTTAAATAGGTATAAAGAACATCGACAATTAAATTCGCGGTTACATAGATCAGCGCATAAAACATGACCGCGCCTTGTACAACTGGAAAATCTCTACTAAAAATCGAAGTGACAACTAACCTCCCCAACCCAGGCCAGCCAAATATTGTTTCGATTATCATATTCCCACCTAAAAGCTCTCCTATTTGCAGACCAACAACGGTAACTGTAGGAATAAGAGCATTTCTCAGAGCATGTTTGGTGATGACAATATATTCGCTTAATCCTTTCGTTCTAGCTAATGTAACATAATCAGCCCTTAATACCTCCAACATGCTTGAACGAAGGATACGTGTAATGACTGCAGCCTGTGCAGCACCCAGGCTAATGGAAGGAAGTATTAAATGCATTAAACTATCTTTTAAAGCTAACCAGTTACCAGACAGAACACTATCTAACACATACATTCCAGTTATGTGAATAGGTCTATAAGCAAAATTAGTTCTGCCATAAACAGGTAATATATTAAAATTAACTGCAAATATTATTATAAAAATAATACCTAACCAAAAAGCCGGAGCAGATATTCCTAAAAAAGCAAAAGCCATTCCTAACCTATCAATTAAAGAGTTTTGTTTTACTGCAGAGATGACTCCAATGGGTATGGCCACAATTAAGGAAAATATAAGTGCTCCCAAAGCCAATTCTATCGTTGCAGGAAATCTTTCTATAATGATGTCCCATACCGGTCTTCTCTCTTGAAAAGATATTCCTAAATCCCCATGAAAAATCCCGGTAATAAATATTTTTAATTGTTCAAAAAGCGGCAAGTCAAGATGGAATTCTTTTTCTAATTCTTGAATCTCTTCTATACTGACATTTCCGCTTTCTCCCATCATTTTGTCAACAGGGTCACCTGGCATTATCCGCATTAAAATAAATACAAATATTGCAATAGCTAACATCGTTGGGATTGCAAGAGAAATTCTCTCTAATATTTTTATTCCTTTCATCTATACCTCTAAATCATATAATATCCTGGAAGGAAAAAGTTTCTTTCCTCCCAGGATATTATTTCACTTATGATATCTTATTTGAAATCTGCATCATGTAAATTAATTCGGCTATCAGGAATTGGCTCCCAATTAATTAAGTTAGCCGAACAACCTGTTAAATCATCTATACTCCAACCGATATAGAAACAATCATCATAAACAATTTTTTGCATCTTTTTATAAATTTCTTTGCGTTTACTTGGGTCAACTGTAGTAGATCCTTCAGCAATTGCTTTATCAACTTCGGGGTTGGAATATTTAGAATAGTTTCCTCTACCATCAGTAAGAAATTTAGCATCAACATAACCAACAGGATCTAATATAGAAGAACCCCAAGTGTTAAGAAGTAAAGCTCTTTCTCCATTAAGTAATAAAGGTTTGAGTACTCCCCATTCCCAAAGCCTAACGCTACAATTGATTCCCACTTCTCCTAGCATTCCTGCAATAATTTCTGCTGGTTCTCTAAAAGCTATTTCAGTATCTAAAACAATTGAGAATCCATCCGGATAACTCGCTTCTTGTAATAATGTTTTGGCTAGCCCTGGATTATATTCATAGGGGGTCAAAGAAGTATCAAACATCTCCTCATAAGGGAATAAAGGCCCGGCAAAAACATCACCTTCTCCATTATATAGCATCTCTATTAGTAATTCTCTATTAAAAGCATAATTAATTGCCTTTCTTACCTTTATATTATCAAGAGGAGGTATAGTTAGATTCATTTCAAGATAATATGCGCGGGTTCCCTTGGAATACTTAATCACACAATTAGGATTTTTCTCAATGCGTGGAACATCTGCTGTAGGTACATTTTCAATAATATCACATTCTCCGCCCAGGAGCGCTGCTACTCTGGTGCTACTTTCTGGAAGTATTTCAAAAATAACTGTTTTTAAAGGTGCCACACCAACGGGTGGTAGGTCCGGCGAGCCTCCGTAATACTCTTCGAAACGTTCTAAAACGATTCTTTCGTTCAGCTTTCCTTCAACAAACTTAAAAGGACCTGCCCCAATAGGATTTTTACGAAATTCTTCACTTCCTACTTCTTTTAGATAATCTTTGGGAACAATTTGTTGATGGGGAAGCATTTTAAGTAAAACTGTCCAGGGTTCGGACAATTTAAATACAACAGTATAATCATCAACCATTTCAACACTTTCCAAAGGACCTAATAGGCCTTTACGAGGAGAAGTTTCTCCGTCCATTCCACCTTCTTTTATAATTCTGTTAAAAGTAAATTCAACATCCTCAGCGGTTAAAGCTTCGCCGTTATGAAAAGTAATTCCCTTTCTAATTTTAAATTCACATGTTACATCATCTAACCATTTCCAAGATTCAGCGATCTCGGGGACTATTTCCATATCAGGTCCACGGGTTACCAAACCATCAAAAATATTTCTTATAACAGTTTCTGCAGTTCTGCTTCGATGATTGGCTGGATCCAGACTAAGAACGTCTTGGTATAAACCTACAACAATAGTATCCTTAGGAGATGCAATCACATTACTCGCCACTCCTATTAATAAAAATGCAACTAAAAATAATATTACTACCTTTTTCATTTTTTCCTCCTTATTTTTTCTCGAATTTTCTTTAAGATCTTTTCATCATATATACTATAACTATTTATTTTCTTCTACGCTTTTACCCCCTTTCGCCAATTTTTTAATTTTCCCTAAACAAGTAATTCTTTGCTGTTTTAGATTATGAATGGCTTATTTATACGAGTAGATTAATTCTTGCATACAATCAGTGGAAAGACTTATGTTTATAATGGTAATTAATAGTTATATCAATTTTGTTATAAGGACGAAATTTTTCTTCCAATTATGAAGTAGGAGTTATGGTTATTATTTTACTTCTTATGAAGGCTTCTACGACTAGCAAATATTTAAATTATATATTCACACTGTATAGATTTAGATTCTTAGGTATCTATAGTATTCAGTATACCGTATACTTTGTTTAATTGCAATCCTTACTTGTCATTGAAACTAAATAATCCTTCTTTTTTAGAATACTATTTTTTATTTTTTTAGAATTATTTTCTCTAAGTTTTATTTCTTGAAAAAGGACTTCTTCTCCATTCTCTATGTGTTTTTTTCATTAATCATTCTGCCAGTTTTTTATCTTTTTTGATAAGCGCTTCTAAGATTATCTTATGCTCATCTATTGATTCTTTCTGTGTTTTTTCGAGATAATACCTAAGTTTCACTGAATTTTCTTATGATATACCATGGTTTGACCGGTTTAGCCATTTTTATTCTGATAATTTGTTTGGCATGGGGGGCGACTTCTATCTCTTCTCCATCTTCATCCCACATTTTCTCGATTTTTTGGGTAAAAAAATCATCATCCGGACCAAATATTTCAATTTCATCTCCTGTAAATATCCTGTTTTTCTGTTCTATAATAGCTATCTGACTGTCTGTATCATAATCAAGTATTAATCCGGCAAAATCATAAGTCTGGATATAAGCACTGCTATCATACCTTTGTTCCTCGCCGCCTGGTTTGGTAAAATAAAATCCGGTAGTAAAATATCTATGACTCACCTTTTTTATTTCATCTAACCATTTTTCATCATAAAAATATTCATCTGATTTTAACAAATAACTATCAATAAGGTGCCGATAAGCTTTGACCAGGGTAGCTACATAATACGAACTCTTCATTCTCCCTTCAATTTTAAAAGCGGAGATTCCTGCTTTTATCAATGAAGGCAAGTGTTCTATCATGCACAAGTCTTTGGAATTAAAAATATAAGCTCCTCTTTCATCCTCATATACCGGAAAATATTCCCCCGGTCTTGTCTCTTCCATAAGATAATATCTCCATCTACAGGAATGAGCACAATCTCCCCTATTGGCATCCCGACTTATCATGTAATTACTTAAGAGGCATCTGCCCGAATAGGAGATACACATCGCTCCATGCACAAAAGTTTCAATTTTCATATCGGGAGGAGATTTTTTTATAATTTCTTTTATCTCTTCCAGGGACAATTCCCGGGCCAGAATTATCCTTCTAACCCCCTGTTCATACCAAAAATTCACCGCTGCATAATTAGTAGTATTTGCCTGGGTGCTTAAATGAATTTCCATCTCCGGGATGATATTCTTAACTATCTTGAGTACGCCAGGATCTGAAATTATTACTGCGTCTAAACCCAATTCCTTTAGTTTAACTACGTATTCAGGTAATCCTACCAGGTCTTCATTGTGAGGTATTATATTAAGGGTTAGATAAATTC
>CAYTVM010000017.1:0-3885 GCA_964441685.1 uncultured Atribacterota bacterium
GCGAGACATGGTAAAAGAGGGAGCTGTGATTATCGATGTAGGAACTAATGAGATAGATGGAAAATTAGTGGGGGACGTAGCTTACGAAGAAGTCTTAAATAAAGTATCTGTCATTACCCCGGTACCGGGAGGAGTAGGGCCGATAACTAATGTTATGTTAATGCAGAATACTCTAAAAGCAGCAGGAAATTTAGTCGTTACTATAAGATTAGCTTAGAGTGTACAGCGTTTAGCGTACAGTTGCAGGTAATAAATGTAAGGAAAATATAAAATACAAGACATATTCGTTAGTATATTGTATTTAGTGAAAAAAGTAGAAATCAAGAACAAGAATAGAATCATATTGGGTATCGAGTATCACGTAAAATAGAAATTAAAAAATGTAGGGGCAGACCTTGTGTCTGCCCGTAATGAGTAATATGTAGTAGGGGCGTATTGCATACGCCCTGATAACTATGTTAAAAATGAGGTGAAAAAATGAAAATTCGAACTTATAAAGCCCAAACCAAATGGATAGAGGATTTTAAAACCGAGACTGAAATAAGAAAATTTAAGGTTGGCATCGATGAACCTTTAGAATTGAAAGGCACTAACACTGCTCCTAATCCAGTCGAAATGCTATTAGCTGCTTTAGGTGGATGTGTGGCAGCAACTTATCGTGCATATGCGAGAAAATTTAGAATAGAAATAGAAGTTTTAGTGATTAATTTAGAAGGGGATATGGTTTATGGTGGTTGGGTAGATAAGGAAGGTAGAGAGAGGATAGGTTTCAAACAGATTAGATATGAAATAAAAATAAAAACAGAAGCAACCGAAGAGGAAGTTCGTAAATTACATAAATTAGTGGAAGAGAAATGTCCGGTAACTGATATGCTGATCAATCCGACAGAGGTAAAAGGGAGCGTTAGCTTAGATAATTAACCAATTTACCGATTGACCAATTGATCAATTATGTTAGCTCCTCTATTAACCCATTACTTGTTACTCATTACAAAATAGGATGGGGATCTTACCCATTCTATTTTTTTGTTCTCTTTATCTTTTCAATGTTTATCATCAAGGCGGCGATATCAGAAGGAGTTATTCTTGGTATTCTCTTAGCCTGGCCCAAGGAAATTGGCTGCACTTCTGAAAATCTCTCCTTGCCTTCATGTGATATACCATGCATATTAAAATAATCGATATCTTGAGGTATTTTATAATTCTCTAATTTCTTAAATCTTTTTACCTGAATCCCTTGTCGTTTAATATACCCTGCATATTTTATTTGAATTTCAACTTGCTCGGTTACCTCGGCAGGGAGTTCTGGTCTGTTAGTATCGATGGAAGTAGTTTGATTATAAGTTACCTCAGGCCTGGTAAGCAAAGTAGCCAAATTAGCTGCCTCAGATAGAGGGGTAGTGCCCAATTTGGTTAGTAATTCATTTACCCTTTGAGTAGCATGAATAATTACTTCCTTTAATCTTTCCTTTTCCTTTTCAACCAGTGTTTTTTTATTTAGAAAATATTTATATCTTTGTTTTGAGATTAGCCCCAGCTTATATCCATAAGGAGCAAATCTTAAATCAGCATTATCCTGCCTTAATAGTAGTCGATATTCAGCCAGTCCGGTTCTTAAACGATAGGGCTCAGTCACACTTTTTGTAACCAAATCATCTATCTCCACGGCAATGTAAGCTTCTGAACGATCCAATACTAAGGGCTCCTTGCAGCGTGTCAGCTGTACGGCATTTATGCCCGCTAGCAATCCTTGTTCGGCTGCCTTTTCATATCCCGAGGTTCCATTAACCTGTCCGGCTAAAAATAATCCTTTAATTGCTTTAGCTTCTAAAGAGTATTTTAATTGATTAGGATATATAATGTCATATTCAATGGCGTATCCATAGTGGATAATCTTACAATTTTCCAAGCCATAAATAGTATGCAAAGCTTCCTGCTGGGTATCAGCAGGAAGACTGGTAAAAAATCCCTGTAAATATATTTCTTCAGTATTATATCCCTCTGGTTCCAAGAATATCTGATGAGATTCTTTTTCGGGGAACCTAATTATTTTATCTTCTATAGAAGGACAATATCTGATAGCTGCGCTCTGGATGTACCATTAGATAGGGTACTCTGTGAATATTGTCTTGGATTATCTGATGAGTTTTCTGATTGGTGCGAGTCATAAATACTGAAAAATCCTTATATATTTCCCCTTTATTTTCAAAAGAAAAAGACAAAGGGATATCTGCACTCTTCTGTTCTTTCATCTTGGAGATATCAATTGTTCTCCTATCTATCCGAGGAGGGGTGCAGGTATTTAATCTTCCGACTTTAAAACCCAACTCTTTAAGGTTTTCTACCAGACCAATCGAGGCAAGTTCACCGGCTCTTCCTGCAGAATAGATAGTTTCACCGATGTATATAAGCCATTTAAAAATGTTCCGTTAGTTAAA
Organism: uncultured Atribacterota bacterium; assembly: GCA_964441685.1. Classification (GTDB taxonomy): domain Bacteria; phylum Atribacterota; class Phoenicimicrobiia; order Phoenicimicrobiales; family Phoenicimicrobiaceae; genus Sediminicultor. The sequence continues at coordinate 2,439 of CAYTVM010000017.1, forward strand.
ATTACCGTGGGAGAAGAAAATTCTAAACCACTTTTAACTATTACACCTTCTACCTGACAATTATTTACTATTAATTTTGTTACCATCTCCTGTTTTAAATCTAAATTTTTCTGGATTTGAAGAGTGTGTATCATTTCTTGAGTATATAATTTTTATCTATCTGTGCCCGTAAAGCCCACATAGCCGGACCTTTGCTGGTATTTAACATCCTTATATGAATAGTGGCTTTATCGGTATTTTTAGCCATTTCTCTGCCTAAAGCATCGATTTCCCGAGCTACATGTCCTTTGCCCGGACCTCCTATAGAGGGATTACAGGGCATCAGAGCAACATTATCTATATTGGAAGTAATAAGGAGTGTTTTTGCTCCCATTCTGGCAGCGGCCAGAGCTGCTTCACATCCGGCATGGCCGGTACCTACTACAATTACCTCATATTGATATTGCTTCACTTTTTCAGTCTCTCCTTTATTATGAGTTGAAATTATATTCGTACCGAGTATCGTGTTAAAGAAATAAGAATTCAGGAACTAGTAGTCAGGAGTAAGAAGAATATAAAATAACTTAACAATATAATATTACCTTATATACTAAAATAATTCTGAATACTGGATTCTGTCTTCTGGCCTCTAATCCATTTTTGCTTAGCATATTCTAATATATTTTAGTGTTTATCGCAAGCAATAGGGAAACAAAAGTGCCAGGCACCTTTGCTTCCCTATTAAAAAAGATTACCGCGCTCCCTATGGTCGCAATGACATCTTAAATAAACGAGATACCTGTCCTACATTGTATCTTAATCTTATAACCGGTAAACTGGGTAACCGGGTAACTGGGGAACTAATATCCTATACGCTCTACGCTAAACACTGTACGCTAACGTACGAGATAAAAGATACAAATTTGTTGCTTTTTCTTGCCTGAAAAAAATTATTATGTTATACTTTTAAACGGAGAGATGACCGAGTGGCCGAAGGTGGTTGCCTGCTAAGCAATTGAGCGGGTTAAGGCCTGCTCCGAGGGTTCGAATCCCTCTCTCTCCGCCATTTTTTATAAATTAAGAGGGCTGCTATATTGCACGATTTAAGGGAAAACCACAGTATTCTTTATTACGCTATCGGTAAAACTAAAACAGATTATTTATTGTTTATTTTAAATATAGAGGTGAAAAATTGTCTCAACCTTATAAAAGGTGGTGACAATTTTTTTGTTATAAAGATGGAGAGTATTTAAAAATATGATTTAAAGGAAGGAGAAATTATGAAATTAGATACAGGTGATTTTGAAACGGAAAATTTAATTGTTTGGGAGAAAATTATTAGAGAATTATTTCCGGCAGCTATCCCAAACAATTGTCTTTGGAAGGATATCGATAGTATAATTTCTATTCTTAATAAGTTAAGTTCTGTAGATAATTTAAATCATACTCTATTTCCCGCAGGTGGAGG
>CAYTVM010000017.1:3985-10322 GCA_964441685.1 uncultured Atribacterota bacterium
CTACTTCCTAAAAGTGCAAGAATAGTCTCCAGATATTTTACAGGTTCCTTTGTTATATTTGCAAAAAGTTCTCCTTATAACAAAAATCACGTGACTTACGATGCCAGGCACGACAGGATGAATAGTAAAAAGTTTAGGCAATACATTGAGAAATGTATAATAGAATTTAACGAATAAAGAGTTAAATTAAAAATTAATTATAGCTTAATCTATTCAAATAGGAGGGAGAATGACTATGAGTATTCATATCGGAGCAAAAGAAGGAGAGATTGCCAGGACAGTTTTACTACCAGGTGACCCTTTAAGAGCGAAATATATAGCGGAACACTTCCTTACCAATACTACCTGCTATAATGAGATACGTGGTATGTATGGCTATAGCGGAACCTATAAAGGAAAGAGAGTTTCAATTCAAGGTACAGGTATGGGAGTACCTTCTATATCAATATATTTAAATGAACTTATTACAAGTTATAAAGCTAAAAATTTAATCCGAATCGGAAGCTGTGGCTCTATGCAGCCAGATATAAAAATAAGAGATATTATCTTAGCTATGAGTGCGTCGACGGATTCACATATAAATAAAGTACGATTTAATGGTAAAGATTATGCTTCTACTGCAAATTTTGACCTTTTAAAAAAGGCTTATGATATTGCCTTAGAGAAAGATATTCCGGTAAAAGTTGGGAGTGTTTTAACTACCGATACTTTTTATCATGATGACCCTAATTCCTGGAAGCATTGGGCAAATTATGGAGTGTTAGCGGTGGAGATGGAAACAGCTGCCTTATATACCCTGGCAGCAAAGTTTAAGGTTAATGCTCTTTCGATTTTAACTGTTTCTGATAGTTTAGTAACCAGAGAAGAGACTACATCAGAAGAACGGCAAAAGACCTTTAACCCGATGGCAGAAATAGCTCTGGAATTAGTAGAATAGCTAAAATTCAATTTTAAAATCCAAAATAGCTCTATCCCGGGTAGTTAACCTGAAAGAAACAAGAGTAGGACAAATCCTGGGTTTTGGTAAATAATTAAGATTAAGTTATAAGTAAAATGAAAGTGGAAGAAAATAAAGGTTAGCCCTTATCTTTCAGGAGGGACTTTATGGAAAAAAAAATGGCACAACGATTCTGGGAAATAGATTTTCTGCGGGGAATTGCCATAATAATGATGGTACTTTATCACTTACTTTATAATCTGCACTATTTTGCTCATTTTAATGTCAATGTATATTCTGGTTTTTGGATGTATTTTGCTCGCACAACTGCTACGATATTTATTTTTTTAGTCGGAGTATCCCTTAGTGTTAGTTTTTCTAGGACTAAAAAAAATCATCAGGATAGAAATAAATTATTCATGAAATATTTTCGAAGAGGTTTGAAGGTATTTTCCTGGGGTTTAATTATCACTTTAGTAACCTGGATCTTTTTACGAGAAGGTTTGATCATTTTTGGTATACTACATCTTATCGGAATTTCCATTATATTAGCTTATCCTTTTCTAAAACTCCACTATTGGAACCTATTTTTTGGTTTATTTTGTATAATTGTAGGGGCATATTTAAAAGGTTTTATTTTTAATTTTTCCTATTTATCCTGGTTGGGGTTTAGGCCAGCTCAATTTTATTCAGTTGATTATTTCCCCCTTTTACCCTGGTTTGGAGTGGTTTTAATTGGGATATTTTTTGGCAACATATTCTATCCAGATTACTCTCGGAAATTTCAACTTGTTGAGCTTTCTTCCCTTTCAGGGATAAAATTGTTATGTTTTTTAGGGAAACACTCCTTATTAATTTATTTGCTACATCAGCCCTTAATGATTGCAGCGTTCTATCTCTTAGGTATGGTGAATGTTAATTTATTCTAATTTTGTCTGTTTTTTAAGGTTTTATTTACAAAAAGTTCCCCAATATTCTAATTTTATAGAAATAAAATTATTGCAGATTGATTATTTGAGGTTTTTTACTATTTTATTAAATTGATCTCCCCGGTCAAATTCATTTTTAAACATCCCGAAACTAGCTGCTGCAGGGGAAAGAAGAATAAGGTCATTTTTTTGGGCTTGCTGCAGGGCTATTTCGACCCCCACTTTAAGATTGGATGTTTGGACAACTTCTTCTGATTCAAGATGTTTTTTTAGGACAGAAAGTATTTTTTGGGAGGCGTCATAAGCGGGATGCTGCAGCAGGATAATCTTTTTAATTTCTTTATTTTTTCCGATGGCTATCCCAAAATTTTCATAATTTAATTTTTTATCTTTACCACCAAGAATTAAGATAATAGGTTGTTCAGGAAAAGATCCTAAAGCGGCTAAAGTTGCTTCCGGAGTAGTGGCACAGCTATCATTATAAAATTTAATTCCTCTAAATTGCCCAATAAATTCTAATCTATAAGGAATTCCGGGAAAATTTTTTAGGGTTTTCAGAATAATTTCACCTGGGATATTATGTATAAAACCTACTGTGCTTGCAGCTAAAATATTTTCTAAATTATGTAATCCGGGTAGAGTAAGATCGGAAATTTTAGCAAAGGCTATTTTATGTTCTTCTAATTGAAAGAACAATTTATCATTTTCTAAATAACATCCTGGTTCTATCTTTTCTTTCGCACTGAACCAGTAAATCGGCACCCTGGTTTCTTTTTTAATTTTAATAGTCTCTTTATTATCATAATTTACTACTAGATTATCTTTTTGATTTTGGTACTTGAAGATTAATTTTTCTGATCGGGCATATTCTTTAAAGTGGAGATAGCGGTCTAAATGGTCGGGCAGGATATTAGTTAAAACTGCGGTTTGAGGTCTAAATTTATGGTCTTTTATTCCTTCCATCTGCCAGGTGGATATTTCTAAAATTAGCCAAGTTTGAGGGGTGATTTTCTCTAAAATATCTAAAACAGAGATGCCGATATTACCGGCTAAAATTGTATCTTTTTGAGCACCTTTAAAAATATAATAGATAAGTTGAGATACTGTGCTTTTCCCTTTAGTTCCGGCAACGGCAATGATATTTTTAGAAGGACAAAGTTGAAAGAAAAGGTCCAAATCGGTTTTAATAGGAATTTTATATTTCCGGGCAATTTTTAAATACTTTGAATGATGGGGAACAGCCGGGTTTTGAATGACCAAATCTGTATTGATAAAATCTTCCTCCCTATGTTGGCCCAGGGCATATTTAACATCGAAATCTTTTAATTTTTTTAAAGAAGGTCCAAGCTCTTCTTCAGTTTTTAAATCTGTAATTAAAATATGAGCACCTGCTTTTACTAAAAACCGGGCAACTCCCAAGCCACCTTGATTTAACCCTAATCCCATGATGGTAATTCTTTTATTTTTTAGGTCTCGTAATTTTTTTATCATCTAAAATATAAATCCTTTTTACCCTTATTATTTAATAAAATTAATCAAAGACTTGCTTTCTAAATATAACAAAATTAAATTAATATTTCAATGAATAAAATTAGTTTAATTAGTATCTCGATATTTTATTTTAATAAATTTGACTAAGAATTTAAATTATAATAAAATCAATAGGGAACTTTTATTTAATTAATGCGCCCGTGGCTCAAATGGATAAAGCAACTGACTACGGATCAGTAGACTGGGGGTTCGAGTCCCTCCGGGCGCACCAATATCAATACTTCTGGAAGTCTTCATAAAAAATATGCCAAAAAATAATGATAAAGATATTGACTTGATGCAAGAAGCCCTGAAAGAAGCGGAAATCGCTTATTCGCATAAAGAAGTGCCGGTAGGGGCAGTAGCCATATATCAAAATGAGATAATTGCCCGGTCTTATAACCGAAAAGAAGAATTACAGAACCCTATTGCTCATGCTGAAATCTTAACTCTACAACAAGCTGCTAAACACTTAGGAAGCTGGCATTTGGAAGGTGTTGACCTTTATGTTACTTTAGAACCTTGTCCGATGTGTGCTTACGCTATGCTACAGGCAAGAATTAAAAAATTAATATTCGGGACCCCTGATCCTAAAGCAGGAGCGGCAGGCAGCATCATTAACATCGTACAGGATAAGAGATTTAATCATCAGGTAGAAGTAGTAGGCGGAGTTTTAAAAAAGGAATGTAGTATAATTTTACAAAAATTCTTTCAGGAAAGACGTTGATTTAATTGTGTATTTTGATTAGTTAATAAATTATTGATATTAAACCAGATAATCAGCTGACTAATTTGTCTTGTATTTTTTATTTGAAACTACCGACTAATTAAAAAGGAGAGGTGGCTGAGCCTGGCTGAAAGCGCTCGACTCGAAATCGAGTAGGCAGGTAGTCCCTGTCTCGCGGGTTCGAATCCCGCCCTCTCCGCCAGTTTTTAAAATGATAGAAATTTTAGATCAAGATTTAGCGAAATAATCAGGAAGCTTAAAAGCGAAATATTATTGACACTAATGGTTATAAAGGGTATTATCTATTAGGCAGACAAAGATAAAGGAGAGGTACCGAAGTGGTCATAACGGGATCGCTTGGAGAGCGATTAGGCGGCCAAAAGCTGTCACGCGGGTTCGAATCCCGCCCTCTCCGCCAGTTTTTAAAATGATTTTTTAAGCAAATATTTTAGGATTACGGTAAGTGGTCGTGCTAGATGGGGAGATAGCGGTGCCCTGTAACCTGCAATCCGCTATAGCAGGGTTGAATCCCTACCCGAGGTTTTATCTTTTTAAGGCTGGCTAAGATAAGTGGTGATGAAGATTGGGCCCTGTGCAGCAAGGAATTGTGAACTCCGTCAGATCTGGAAGGAAGCAGCGGTAAGCAAATCTCTTTGGGTGCCGCAGTAAACCTGATTGGAGCAAACTGTCTTAGTATCGCTTGGGGAGATGCATCGGAGGTAGGTGCACGATCATTAAAATTATAGTTAGAAATAAAATAATAATTTATGATTTTTAGGAATTTTTGCCTAACTACAGATTAAGCTATACGGGAGATTTTATGGAACATCAATCACTTTATCGTAAATGGAGACCACAGACTTTTGAGGATATAATTGGGCAAAAACATATTACCCAAACTTTAATGAATGCTATTTCTCTAAATAGAATTTCCCATGCTTATATTTTTTCTGGTCCAAGAGGAGTGGGGAAGACAAGCACTGCTCGTATTTTAGCCAAATCATTAAACTGCGAAAGTGGACCTACTCTTCATCCCTGCAATAAATGTGAGAGATGTGTTAGAATAACCGATGGTTATTCTATGGATGTAATAGAGATAGATGGTGCCTCTAATAATGGCGTTGATAGTATTAGAGAATTAAGAAATAAAGTGAACTTTGCACCAACCGGGGGAAAATATAAGATATATATTATTGATGAAGTACATATGTTGTCTCAAGGGGCATTTAATGCTTTATTAAAGACTCTGGAAGAGCCGCCGCCACATGTAATTTTTGTATTTGCCACTACCGATCCTCATAAAATTCCCAGCACTATTTTGTCCCGATGTCAGTGGTTTAATTTTAGAAGGATATCTTTAGTGGACATTATTGCTAAATTAAATATGATTATTAAAGATGAAAAATTGAATATAGACGATAAGACTTTAAATTTAATTGCTCGAAGTTCGACAGGTTCTATGCGTGATGCTGAAAGTGCTTTAGATCAAATAATTGCTTACTGTGGTACAGATATAACCTCTCAAAGTGTTAGAGAAGTTTTAGGAATCATTGGAGAAGAGACTTTTTTTGAGTTTATAGAGGCAATAATAAAGAATGACCCGCTTAAAGGGATAGAAATAGTTAATCGAACATCTGATTTGGGAGAAGATGCTTCCCAATTTATAAAAAATTTGATGGAATATGTTCATAATTTATCTTTAATCAAAGTTTGCCAAAAAGAGGCAGCGAATCTTCAAGGCATATTTATTGAAGATAGGGAACGTTTAATAGAACAATCTAAAATGATTAAATTGGAAAAATTATTCAATATGGTTGATTATCTGGCCGAAGCAGAAAGAAAGATGAGGTATACCCGCCACCCCTGGATTTTATTAGAGATGTTGGTTATTAAATTTACGGCCGGCGAGAATCATTCTTTAAAAGAGGTTGAAGAAGAAAATAATGGATATTTTTCAGACTTCTCTTCAGTGAAAGATGAATCAGAATCAGCTAAGAAAAATACAGTAACAAGAGAGGAAGTGCCATCGAAGAAGTTCCGAGAAAAGCTTAAAAACAAAGAAACTTTCTCTATTCAGGCCAAAGAAATATCTGCTGATCTGGATTTTAATCAAGCCTGGGCTACAATTTTAAATAAAATAAAAAAAACTAAAATTTCTGTCTATTCTTTTATTATAGCTAATAATTTAATCAATATAGAAAATAATAAATTGAT
>CAYTVM010000017.1:10422-12355 GCA_964441685.1 uncultured Atribacterota bacterium
AAAGATAATTTAAAAAAAAGAAGTAATGAGATAATAAAAGATAATATATTAATTAAAGAATCGTTAAATTTATTTGAAGGAACGATTATTGATGAAAAATAGAGTATCTTAGAGAAAGGAGGGAACAAAAAAAGTAATGGATATGAAATTTCTTATGAAACAAGCACAAGTTATGCAGAAAAAGATGGAAGAAATGAAAATAGAGTTGGCTCAAAAGGAAGTCAGGGTTTCTTCTGGAGGAGGGATGATCGAGATTGTAGTAAATGGTCAACAGGAAATTAAAGAAATTAAAATAGAGCCAGATGTAATAGATGCAAATGAAAAAGAAATGTTAGAGGACTTAATTTTGGCAGCAGTCAATGAATCAATACGTCAGTCAAAAGAGCTAGCTGCTCAAGAAATGAGTAAATTAACCGGGGGCATGAATGTTCCTGGATTGTTTTAGGAGGAGGTAAAAGTGTCCTTTAGATACACTAAACCTTTTGCTAGATTAATTAATGAATTTTCAAAAATGCCAGGCATAGGTCCAAAAACAGCCCAAAGGTTAGCTTTTTACATTTTAAAAAATTCCTTGGAAAGCGTTGCAAATTTAGCCAATGCAATATTAGAAGCAAAAGATAAAGTTAAACATTGTTCAATTTGTGGTAATATAACCGATCAAGAGATATGTGAAATTTGCCAGAATATTGATAGAGATAAATCTACTATATGTGTTGTAGAAAAGGTACGGGATTTGATTGCCATAGAAAATACGGGGGAATATAAGGGCTTATATCATATTCTAGAAGGAGCGATCTCCCCTTTAGATGGAGTAGAGCCGGAAAATTTAAAGATTAATAGTTTATTAGCAAGACTAAAGGCTGAAAAGATAAAAGAGATAATATTAGCTACCAATCCCAATATTGAGGGAGAAGTTACCGCTTCTTATATTTCCAAATTGATTGAACCCTTAAATATAAAAGTTACCCGTATTGCTTATGGTGTGCCTATAGGGGGAAGCTTAGAATTTGCCGATGAAGTAACTTTAACTCAAGCTTTAATGGGAAGGCAAGAAATTAAATAATTGTTAATTAAATAATTTTATAAATTTAATATTTTTTGATAAAATAATATTGTATAGATCTGTTAAAAAAAATATTTTAAAAATGGAGGTTCAACATAATGAATAAAAAAAAAGTTACTATCGATGGGAATACGGCTGCTGCTCATACATCGTATCATCTAAGTGAAGTTGCAACTATATATCCTATTACCCCTTCTTCACCTATGGGTGAATTTGCTGACCTTTGGGCTTCTGAGAGAAAGCCAAATATCTGGGGGACTGTTCCTCAAGTGACTGAAATGCAGAGCGAAGGAGGTGCCTCAGGAGCTACTCATGGATCTTTGCAAAGAGGGGCTCTTACTACAACTTTTACTGCTTCGCAAGGTCTTTTATTAATGATTCCTAACATGTATAAAATTGCCGGGGAACTAACCTCTACCGTTTTTAATGTTGCTGCTCGTTCGGTAGCCTGCCAAGCACTCTCTATATTTGGCGAGCATAGTGATGTAATGGCCACCAGAGCAACCGGCTTTGCTTTACTTGCTTCTAATTCAATTCAGGAAGCTATGGATTTTCCTTTAATTGCTCAAGCAGCGAGTTTAGAATCCCGAGTACCATTTCTTCATTTCTTCGATGGTTTCCGTACTTCACACGAAGTTTCTAAAGTTGAGCTTTTAACTCCGGAAGAAATGAGACCATTAATTGATGATGATTTAGTAAGAGCTCATCGGAAAAGAGCACTTTCTCCTGATCATCCTTTTATTAGAGGTACAGCCCAAAATCCGGATGTATATTTCCAGGCTCGAGAGACAGTTAATCCTTATTACCTTGCTTGTCCGGATATTGTGCAAAAAGTTATGGAAAAATTTGAGAAAGTTGTGGGAAGAAAAT
>CAYTVM010000018.1:0-5457 GCA_964441685.1 uncultured Atribacterota bacterium
ACCAGCATAATATCGGGATCTTGCCGTAAAAAACTTCTTAATCCAGCTGCAAAAGTAAGACCGATTTTAGGTTTGGCCTGCACCTGGCTGATTCCTTTTAATCTATATTCTACCGGATCTTCGATAGTCATAATCTTCTTTTCGGTTGAGTTTAGCAAATTTAGCGTGGTGTATAGCGTAGTAGATTTTCCACTTCCTGTCGGACCGGTGACCAGGATTATACCATTAGGTCTTTTTATTAATGATAAGTAAGCAGGAAGAATATCAGGAGAAAAACCTAAAGACTCTAACTCTAATAAGATACTCGAGGGATCCAGTATTCTTAAAACTGCACTCTCTCCAGTGACTGCAGGTAAGATAGATACTCTTATATTAATCTTTCTCCCTACAATATTCACCTGAATTCTACCATCTTGAGGTAATCTTTTTTCAGCAATATCCAAGTCAGACATTATTTTAATTCGGGAAATAATCGCTAATTGCAGCTTCCGAGGGAGAGACATCACATCATGTAAAATTCCATCTATTCGGTAACGAACTTTAAGTGTATCCTCGCCAAATGGTTCTATATGAATATCACTGGCTTTCTCTTTAACTGCCCTTAAAATGACCAGGTTAACCAGGGCAACAACGGGAGCTTCTTCGCTTTCGGTTATTGGAGAAAGGTCAGCTGCCTCTTTTTCTTCTTTCAGTACAATTACCTGCATATTTTCAATTTTACCAATGACCTGATCCCATTCATCGGTAACTCCGAATACTTCATCTAAGGCTTTATCGATATCCTCACCATAGGACAATGCTGACTCAATATTATATCCCAATCTTATTTTAAGCTCATCATGGGCAAAAACATCTAAAGGATTCGCCATGGCAACAGTCAATTTTTTTTCATCTTTGTCTATAGCAATAAGCTGATGTCTTCTGGCCATCTCCTCCGGAATTAGAACTACAATGGTGGGGTCAATGGTTACATTATTTAAATTTACGTATTTTTCTCCAATTTCATCAGCCAGGGCAAGCATCATCTCGTCTTTTTTCAGGATATTAAGGTCAATAATTATTTTCTGAAGATCCTTATTACCGGTATCTTTCTGTATTTTTAAAATTCTATCTAACTGTTCATTGGTAATTAAACCATTGTTATATAAGATATCTAATAAGAACTTTCCGGTAATACTCTTATCTGTTGTCCTTTTCATTTCTCCTCCGTTGTCCGTATCCTGTGAGAATCTAAATCATTTTTAATATTATTCCAATAAATATTGCCAATGATGAATTAATAATCCTTTTTAAATTATATATTTTTTCTATCTCTTCTGCACTCATACTATAGGGAATATAACTTATAATTACAAAACATATAAAAATTATAATGATATATTTATCATCCAGGTACTGTGCTGAGAGAGTTAATAATAAGCGATAAAATTTATCTAATGTTCGATTTTCAGGTATTATAATACTTAGTATTTTTTTTCCTTTTAATTTTTTAGGGTTAACAGGAATACCTTCTTCTCCTATGTGTAAAAGTAAAATTGGAATAAAGAATACCGAAGCAATATATCCTATTAAACTAATAATAAATATATCATTATTATAAATATCTATCAAGTAATTAAAAAAAACACTATTAAACGGGGAACTCAAAAAATAACTTTTAGTAAAATTAAAAGTCAATACCAAAATAATTACTATGTGTAAAGCTTGATCAAGTAACAGTATTTTTATGCTCTCTTTTTTTACTTTTTTCGAATATTCCATTTTTAATTTATCAATCATCGTATGGGACAGAAAGATAAGCCAAAGCATTATTATAACTTTGGGATCTTCTAAATAAGGGAAAACAAAGAGAATGGAAAATATCAATACTATCAGGGTGTGAACCAATACTCCCCATTCAGTATTGGTCTTTACTCTGAATATTTGACTGGTTTGCAGGGGAAAATCTGCGACGACATGGGCTAATAGCAATCGATAAAACAAGGACATAGTTAATTCCTTTCAGGAATTAGTTAACCGGTTTCCCAGCTTCCCTATTTTCTAATTAGTTTATGAATTACTTGATTTGACAATTGGTAGATTTGTGAATTGGGAAATTGGTGCATTGTATTACTTTGGCCAATTACCCACTTCTTTTTTTATTATCTCTCTTCTCAACCAAAAAGAAATAATAATATTTTCCAAATTACGATGAAAGAATGTTCCTATAGAATCCTTTTGAAGGATAGGAACGACTAAAATAGTTAGGAGTTTTAATCTGTTTCCTCCCCAAATATCGGTAAATATTTGGTCTCCTATTACCACGGTTTCAGAGTTTTTTGTATCCAAAATCTTCAGGCCATTATTAAAGGCTATACTAAAAGGTTTAAAGTATTTTGAATGGTAAGGGATATTAAATATTTTTGCAAATTCTGAAACTCTTTTAGAATTCGTATTGGAAACTATACATATTTTTAATCCTAATTTTTTTGCTTCTTTAACCCAATCAATAATTTTTTGACTAACTTCCTTCTTCCCCCAAGCAACCAAAGTGTTATCCAGATCCACAATGATACCTTTTATATTTTTTATTTGTTTTAACTTCACTAAATTTATATTGTAAACAGAATTAACATAAACTTTTGGTCTTAATACTTCAAACAATTGCTATTCTCCTCTGTTTTTTCCCCCATCTTAATTTTCACCTTATTTCCCTCTCCCCTCGGAGGGAGAGGGTTAGGGTGAGGGGGAATAAAGTTTCTTTCTTATATTTTTCATTACACCTTCAATATTTGTTAAAACTTCATTATCCCAAAATCTCAAAATTTCATATCCCTGTTCTTCCAACCATCTATCTCTTAATTTATCTTTTTTATTTTCTAAATGTTGTCCACCATCAACTTCTATTATTATTTTTCTTTCAAGATTTATAAAATCGACTATATATTTTCCAATGGGGTGTTGACGACGAAATTTAAATCCTTCAAGTTGCCTTCCTCTTAAATATTTCCATAAGTATTTTTCTGTATCGGTAGAGTTTATTCTAAGTTTTTTAGCTATAGCAATTTTATTTCTTTTCTTCAAGTTTGTTTCTACTCTTTTTCACCCCCACCTTAATCCTCCCCCCTCAAGGGGGAGGAGTTGTCATGAGTTAACCCTCACCTTTCTAAGGGGAGGAGATATAAATTAATCCTCCCTCCATTAATAATAAAGAGATAGTCTAGTGATGTAAAATATTACTCCCTTAGCTGTCCCCTTCCCTTGGAATAGTATCTTATTCTTCCCTCTACCCTCGGAGGGAGAGTGTTAGGGTGAGGTGGAAGGAAGTATCGTGATTTAAGTTCTTGATTTTATTTTACTTACTATTATATCAATTGCTACATCATTTAGTCCACCCTGGGGAATAACGATATCAGCATATCTTTTAGAGGGTTCTACAAATTGCAGGAACATCGGCTTTACAACATTTAAATATTGTTCAATGACTGATTCCATTGACCTCCCTCTCTCTTTTGTATCTCTCACTAATCTTCGGATGAATCTTTCATCTTCATCTGCATCTACATAGATTTTTATATCTAATAAGTTCCTTATCTTTTCCTCTTCTAACACTAAAATGCCTTCCAATATTATAATATCCTGAGGGAGTACTTTTTCTATCTCTTTTCTTCGGGTATAATCAGTAAACGAATAGATAGGTTTTTCAATTTCTTGTCCCCTGATTAATTTCTTTAAATGTTTTATCAGCAGTTCACTATCAAAAGCTGAAGGGTGATCAAAATTTATTTTCTTTCTTTCTTCTAAAGGAAGATGATTTAATTCTATATAATATGCATCTTGTTGAAGTACCACCACATTTACCCCTTTTAAACTTTCATAGATTCTACGCGCAACTGTAGTTTTACCCGAACCGGTTCCACCGGCAATGCCTATTAATAATGGTTTCATCATCTCACTCCTTAAAAGGTAAACTTTGGTGCCTGGCACCAAAGTTTACCTTTTTTATTTTTTATTCATTAAATGCTCCTCATAGGTTCTGGAAAATATATGCCTGCCATTTTCCCCTAATACAAAAAATAAATAGTCTTCTTCTGCTGGTTCAAGAGTTGCAATAATTGAATCGAGACCAGGGTTGCAGATAGGACCAGGAGGAAGACCTTTGTAAAGATAAGTGTTGTATAGAGAATCTAACATTAAATCTTTTTCGTTTAATTTTTCTTTCGGTTCTCCTAAAATATATTGAATAGTAGCACATGATTGTAATTTCATGCCTATTTTTAAACGATCATAAAAAACAGATGATACTTTATTTTTTTCATCATTAAATTTAGCTTCCTTCTCAACAATTGAAGCTAAAATAATTATTTCATTCAGAGAAAATCCAATTTTTTCAGCTCTTTCCGTAAATTTATTTTCCAGAGCTATTTGATTAAAATTTGATAACATTAATTTGACCATATTTTCTGCTCCATATCTTTTAGGTACTTCATAAGTGTCAGGGAATAGGTAGCCTTCCAAAGTTTTTTCGCTATCTTTTACTAATTTTAAAAAATCTTCCTTTTCTGCGATCTCTTTTTTATCCAGTAGTTCTGCAATTTGAGTACTGGTATAACCTTCCGGAATAGTGATTTTGTAAGTTATTACTTCTCCTTTTGCCAACTTATGCAGTATTTGGAGCATATTCATTGAAGGGCTGAGGTTATATTCACCATATTTTAATTGGGCTTCTAACTTCATCAATTTGGTTAAAATCCTGAATGTATAATTATTTTTTCTAATGATTTCATTTTTCTCTAGTACATCAACAATCTCTCGAGCATTAGTACCTGAAGTGATATTAATAACTTTTTGGGTAGCAGAATTTTCATCTAAAGGGAAATATATAGCGGTAATAAATAAAATAGTCATTAAAAAAAACAAAGAAAATATAAAAAACAATTTATGAATAAAGTTCATTTTTTATCTCTTTGCTCATCATCCTTCTATCCAAAAAAGATTGGAGAATAATCACTGCCGACATTTTATCAATCACTTTTTTTCTTTTTTTTCTGCTTCGGTTAGTTTCAATTAAAAACTTTTCAGCTTTGCTGGTGCTCAATCGTTCATCTTCTAACTCTACGGACAGCTGGAAAGATAATTTAAGTTTTTCTGCAAAGAATATAGCCTTTTGGGCTTGTTTACCCAAAGAACCGTTCATATTTTTGGGTAAACCCAATACTATTTTTTCTACCTTGTATTTATTAATAATTTCCTTTATATTTTTTAAATCTTCTATTTCATTCATTGAATGAATTGTCGGCAGACCTTGAGCAGTAATTCCCAATTCATCACTTATAGAAATTCCTATTCTTTTTTCGCCTAAATCTATTCCTAAAATTCGCAAAATGTAATTCTCCAATTCGCCCATTAAGATAGTATCCAGTATCGAGTATCGAGTATATAGTAAAAACAAGTATCAAGAAAGATAGTATCCAGTAT
>CAYTVM010000018.1:5557-12310 GCA_964441685.1 uncultured Atribacterota bacterium
ATCGAGTATCGAGTATATAGTAAAAACAAGTATCAAGAAAGATAGTATCCAGTATTGAGTATCGAGTATATAGTAAAAACAAGTATCAAGAAAGATAGTATCCAGTATCGAGTATATAGTATCGAGTATATAGAAAATAATTAAGATCAGGAATACTTGATATAAATTTGTTTTATAATTTATTTATTAATTTCACTGTCATTCGACAAATATATTTTATTTTATCAATAAGTTCTATTTTATCAGTTTCATTAACATAATCTAATTCGTTTGCAATGATTATTTGTGTTTCTAATTCAGCAGAACTTCCCAATGTTATATATAAAAACTGTTTATATTCTTTATTGTGATATCTTCTAAATCCTTCTGCAATATTTGATGGTATTGAAATTGCACAACGTCTCATCTGAGAAGTTAATCCATATAACTCTTCCTTTGGGAATTTTTTAGTTAATATATAGATATCTTTAACGACTTCTATTCCTATTTGCCAGATTCTTAAATCTTGAAAATTCTTTATCTTTTCAGTAATTTATTTCTTCCCTCTTCTCTCTTTACTCGATACTATATACTGGATACTGTTATACTGTTTAAATAATTTCATATACTTTTTCTAATGCCTGGCTTAATTTATCTACTTTTGACCCTCCGGCTTGAGCCATTGTTTTCGTTCCCCCACCTTTTCCGTCAACTATAGGGGCAATCTCTTTTATAATATTTCCTGCATTGTAGCCTTTTTCTGCCAAATCATTGGTAACCATTGCTAATAATGCACTTTTGCCATTATCTAATTCTGTCCCCAATACTACAATACCAGATTTAATCTTATCTTTAATTAAATCTCCCCAATTCCTTAAGTCATTATTATCTTCTGCTTCAATTTTGATTGATACAATATTTATTCCTTTAATAATTACCTTCTTTTTTAATATTAATCTATCAACTTCATAATGGGCTAACTTATCACGAAGAATTTTATTTTTCTTTTTCATATGATTGGCATCATCTATTAACTGATTAATCTTTACTGGTATTTCAGAAGGTACAGTTTGTAGTTTATCCGAAATTTCTTTGATAATACTATCTTTTTCTTTAATGTATTTTAAAGCTCTTTCTCCGGTTATTGCTTCAATTCTTCTTAAGCCGCTTCCGATACCCTCTTCATTCACTATTTTAAACAGACCGATGTTGGAAGTAGAATTTAGATGCGTCCCTCCGCATAATTCTAAACTGAATTCTCCGATTTTCACCACTCTTACCTGCTCGCCATATTTTTCGCCAAAGAGAGCTATAGCTCCCATTTCTTTTGCTTTATCAAAAGTGCTAATCTTCGTTTCTACCTTTAACTCATCCAATATTTTTTCGTTGACTACATTTTCAATTTTTTCTAACTCTTCCTTAGTTAAAGGAGTAAAGTGGTTAAAATCAAAACGAAGATGATGGTCATTTACTGCAGAGCCGGATTGTTTCACATGGTTTCCCAATACATCTCGAAGTGCCCTATGTAGAAGATGAGTAGCAGTATGATTTCGCGCAATAGCTTTCCTTTGTAAGGAATCTACCCTGGCCAATACTTCCTCTCCAACTTTTATTTCCCCTTTGCTTATTTCAGCAAATTGAGTAATCAGACCTTCAATAGGAACTTGAGTATCTAATATTTCTATGAATAGATTGTTTTTTGATGTGGAGACTATAACTCCCTTATCTCCCATCTGTCCGCCTTTTTCAGCATAAAATGGTGTCTTTTCTAAAATTATTTTACAATGATCTCCCGCTCCTGCCTTATCTACTAATTTATCATCTTTGATAATAGCAATGATTTTACTTTTTGCTTCTACAGAATTATATCCTATGAATTTTGTCTCTCCCTGTGCTTTTAAAATATCCTGATATAATTTCTGATTATTTTTATTATTTCCGGAACTCGTTTTGGTTTTTACCCACGATTCTCTGGATCTTTCTTTTTGAATTTTCATTTCATTTTTAAAATCAACTTCTTCAACTCCAAAACCATCTTCTTCCAGGATATCTTTGGTTAATTCCAAGGGGAATCCATAGGTATCGTAAAGTTTAAATGCATCTCTCCCACTGAGTTTATTTTTATCTTTTTGTGTTAATTCTCCCTTTAAATTTTCTAATATTTGTATCCCAATATTTAAAGTTTCCTGGAATCTTTTTTCTTCGGTAAGGATAATCTGACAGATATGATTTTCCTCTTTATAGATTTCCGGATAAACTTCTTTCATTAAATTAACGACCACCGGAGCAACTTCATACAAAAATGGCTGGTTATAGTTTACAACCTTTCCATAGCGAAAAGCTCTTCTCAATAGCATTCGAAGAACATAACCCCTGCCTTCATTGGAAGGGACTACTCCATCAGTAATCATAAAAACAAGAGCCCTTATATGATCTGCAATTACTTTCAGGGCTAAGTCTTTTTTTTGGTCTTCTTTATATTTTATACCTGCGTTTTGGGCAACAAATTTTATAATGGGTAAGAATAAATCTGTTTCAAAGTCTGTATCGGCTTTTTGTAAAACAGAGGCAATTCTCTCCAAACCTAAACCGGTATCGATATTTTTTTTGGGCAAAGGAGTTAATGAACCGTCTTCCTCGCGATTGTATTGCATAAATACCAAATTCCATAATTCCAGATATCTTTCATCGACACCTACCCCTCCGCCTTCCTTTGATGCCTTCTTTTCGCCTAAATCTATATATATTTCGGAACACGGTCCGCAAGGTCCAGTTGGACCAACTTTCCAAAAATTATCTTTTTCTCCCAATCTGACAATTCTTTTTTCGGGAAGGCCTATAAGGTTTTGCCAGATATCATGGGATTGGCTATCATCTTTAAATATAGAGACCCATAATTTATCTTCAGGAAATCCTATAACTTTAGTAAAAAATTCCCAAGCCCATTTAATAGCATCTTCTTTGAAATAATCACCAAAAGAAAAATTCCCTAACATTTCGAAAAAAGTATGGTGTCGAGCGGTTTTACCTACATTTTCAATATCATTTGTTCGAATACATTTCTGGCTGGAGACAGCTCTTTTTAATGATGATTTAACCTGACCTAAAAATATTGGTTTAAAGGGGACCATCCCGGCAATGGTTAGTAAAATACTGGGATCTGAAGGTATTAGAGAGGCACTTGGAATTATTTTGTGCCCTTTACTTTCGAAGAATTTTAAAAATTTTTCTCTGATTTCATTGCTGGTCATGTAGCTCATTAAAAACATTTCTCCTTCTTTTATAATTACTTGCTTATCTATTCAGTAGTCAGGAGCCAGAATATAAACTAGTATTTTATATTTAGTATTTGGTATTTAGTTAGTCAGAAAGAAGGAGATTGAATTCAGAATTCTATCTCCTTCTTTCTGAATTCTATTTCGTAACGAGACACAAGATACGAAATTGAGATTGCCACGGCTTCGTCGCAATGACAGAAGAAATAATCTATGGCAGTTTTCACGAGATATGAAATAAAAATTTACACTACCTTTGGCTCTTATGCCTAAATTGTACTTCTCTTTCTCTTGTTTACTTTACTATATACTAAATACTATATACTGTTTTTCTATCCTGCGACTCTTAGCACTTCTTCAATAGTAGTAATTCCCTGTAATGCTTTCTCTATTCCGCAATCTTTCAGAGTTTTCATTCCTTTCTTGATGGCAGCATCTTTGATAATATTGCTTGAAGCTTTTGAGATAATTAATGCTTTTATCTCCTCATCCAAAACAAAAAGTTCATATATAGAAGTTCTTCCATAATATCCTGTATTTTTACAAATAGGACAGCCCACTCCTCTGTATAGTTTAACCTTATCATTACCATCCGGATTGGTCTTTATATTAAGTCCGTTTATTACATGTTTTCCTGGCTCATATTCCTCTTTGCAATTTTCGCAAATAACTCTTACCAATCTTTGAGCTATTACCCCTATCACCGAAGATGAAATTAAAAATGTCTCAACATTCATATCAATCAATCTGGTTATGGCACTGGGTGCATCATTAGTATGAAGAGTACTCAAGACTAAATGTCCGGTTAAAGCTGCTTGAACCGCAATTTGACCAGTTTCAGCATCTCTTATTTCCCCGACCATGATAATATCCGGGTCTTGTCTTAATATTGAACGTAGTGTGTTTGCAAAAGTTAAATTAATTTTTGGCTTTATTTGGATTTGATTTATTCTGTTTAACCTATATTCTACCGGGTCTTCCACAGTTATAATATTTTTTTCCTTAGAATTTACTTCGTTTAAAGTAGCATACAAAGTAGTAGTTTTCCCGCTGCCAGTAGGTCCGGTAAGTAAAATTATTCCAAAAGATTTAAAAATTATTGATTTATACTCTTCTAATTGCTCAGAGGTGAATCCGAGTTGTTCTAATTTTATCAATCCCTTACTTTTATCTAATAATCTCATAACAACTTTCTCACCTGACACAGTAGGAATAGTTGAAACTCTTAAATCCACTTCTCTGTTTCCGAATTTTACCTGGAAACGTCCATCTTGAGGAAGTCGCCTTTCAGCAATATCCATCTTGGCCAATATTTTTATTCGGGATATAACCGCGGATTTAATTGAATTAGGAAAATTTCTGATGTCATGCAACATTCCATCAATGCGGAAACGAGTTAAAAGACCTTTTTCATTTGATTCAATATGAATATCACTCGCCCTTTCCTTAACGCCTTGCACAATTAACATATTCACAAGCTGTATTATAGGAGCCTCTTTACTTATTGCTTCTAATTTATTAGAATCTTCCTCTTCATCATCTTCTTTAAATACTACTTCTGTTGTTCCTAATTTTTCAATTATGTCGTTATATTCGCCCAATTCATAATAATTAGTAATAGCACTCAAAATATCTTCTTGAGATGCCAGCAATGATTTAATCCTTTTAATCTTGGTATTGTCTCTTACAAAATCTATAGCATAAACATCTAATGGGTTAGCCATAGCAATAGTTAATTCATCATCATTTTTGCTAATGGGGATTAATTTAAACTGTAGAGCAGTTTTTTCTGATATAAGAGATATAACTTCCGGGTCTATTACATAATTTGATAGGTCCACGTACTCTGTTTCATAAACATATTGTAAAACATCATATAATTCTTCCTTTGTTATCGCCCCTGTTTCAACGAATATTTCACCCAATAGTTTTTTATTGCCGTTTTTTTGCATTTCAAGGGCTTCTTTTAACTGTTGGTGAGTAATTGAGCCCTGTTCAATTAAGATATCTCCGATTCTTTTATTAGAAAAAGATTTTTTAATTTTATTCATTTTTAACTACCACCATACCTATCAATTTGTATTTCGTATAAACTAGCGTATAGCGTTTAGCGTATAGGATATTATAGTATCCCGTAAGGAGTATCGAGTATCGATTCCTGGCTTTTAGATTCTGACTCCTTACCTCATTTTTCTTAACTATATACTACCCACTATATACCATATACTCATTTATTGATTCCTGACTTCTTCTTTCTTAACTCTACGCTGTACGCTAAACGCTATACGCTAGTTCTATTCACTAATGAGTCATTTATTTCTTTGTAAATAAGTCTCCGAATAAATCCTTAAACAATATTTTATCTCCGCTCTGTTTTTTATTATAATCTTTCATAAATCTTTTTTGTTCTTCTTTTTCTGCTCTTTTGATGCTTAAACTTATCTTTTTTCTTCGGCTATCTAATTTTATTACCAAAGCAGAAACTTCTTCTCCTACCGAAAGAACACTTCCCGGATTGTCTATTTTTTTATGAGATATCTCCGATAATGGAACTAATCCATCAACATTTTCTTCTAAGTTTACAAATGCTCCGAAATCGGTAAGATTTACTACTTTACCTTCTACTAAATTTCCAACCGTATATTTCTTTTTAATCTTTAACCAGGGATCTGGCAGTAATCTTTTTTGACTTAAAGTCAGCTGTGATTTCTCCTTGTCAATTTTTATTATCTTAAACTCATATTCCTTGTCTCTCTTTAATTTTTCACTCGGATGCCCAATTCTATCCCAATCTATTTCAGATACCGGAACAAATCCTTCTATTCCTTTTTCTAATTTAATAAATGCTCCGAAGTCTCTTACCCTGATTACCTTACCTTTTACCACAGAATCAATTTTATAAAATTCGTCTATATCTTTCCAGGGGTTGGGTAAGGTTTGTTTTCTACTTAAAAAAATTAAGTGGGCATCCTCGTCAATTTTTATTACTTTTAGCGGAAGAACCATGTATTTTTTTAATATTACAGAAGGTCTTTCTATATATTCCCAATCAATTTCAGATAAATGAATGACACCGGATACTCCCACTTCCAGTTCTACATTGGCTCCATAAGAAGTTACTTGAGAGATTTTCCCTTCCACGATCGTACCAATAGCATATTTTTTCTTAACATCTTCCCAGGGGTTGGATAACAACTGCTTTAATCCTAAAGATATTTTCTTTTTCTTGGGTTCTATTTCTAAAATTCTCAATTTTAAAACTTCTCCTTCGGAAATCAATTCTGAAGGATTCTTTACATATGCCCAGGCCATTTCTGAAATATGCAATAGACCATTAAGGCCATCTTCTATTTCAATAAAAGCACCAAAATCTTTAATTTTTATCACTTTTCCTTCTACTTCGTCACCAATAGAATACTTTTCATTCACATTCTTCCAGGGATTCGGAGAAAATTGTTTTATACTTAGAGATATTTTTTCTTTTTCTTTATTGTACTCA